>JACMLC010000348.1 GCA_014379795.1 Pyrinomonadaceae bacterium | reverse complement strand
TGATGCCGCAGAGTATCTGTCGCCTGCTACGCAGGCTCTGGAGTTGGTGAATGTTGAGTGTCCCCATGCTGGCGCATGGGGCTACACGCTGCCGCCCGCTAACGCGGGCTGGTCGCCTCGCCTTACTTATTTCGAACTGACGTTGAAATATATCTTAATCCGCGTTCTATCCGCGTTTATCTGTGGCCTGCTTTTCTACGCTCTTTTCTTCACAGGAGATTGGGTCGAGCCGCTGAGGGCTTCGAGGTCTGTGCGGAGCTTTGTGAGGGCTTCGTTACTCGGATTAACCTGTTCCAATTTCGCGAGCGTCGCCTGCGCTTCCTTCGCATCTTTTTTTCTAATCAGCGCGGCGGTCAAATTCTGTAGCGTCTTCTCATGCAGCGGCTCGCGCGCAAGCGAGGTGCGATACTCTTTAATCGCGCGATCAATGTCAGGCGTCTGGCGCAGGAAGAAAGTCAGCCCGAGGTCTGTCCGCACCGGCACGTCGTTGGGATTTTTTACCAGCGCGGCTGTGTACCATTTCTCAGCCGTCTCGTAATTCTGCGAGTCGAAGTTGGCATCGCCGAGCCTGACCAGAGTCGCGTAATCATCCGGGCGCAACTGGTTTGCTTTGAGCAAAAATTCGATGGCTTCGTCAAAGCGGTTGATTTGATAAAAGAGCTGCGCGGCTTCGACCTGTGCGTCGAAATTGTTTGGCTCTTTGCGCGCACGCTCAATGGCTTCAGTGATCGCCGCCGGGGCCATGCCTTCTGCCTGCTCCGCCACGCCGTTCATAGGGATTTGCGGATGATCCGCAGGCAGATTCGACCCCGCCGGATTCGTAGCCGCAGCGCGCGGCTCATATCCACGCTGGTTGACCGAGTTGGCGAAAATAAAACCGATGATGCTGCCCAGAAGAAGGCCGATGATCGCGAAAAGGATGTTGTCTTTATTCATTTGCAAAAAGTGATAAGTAATAAGTGATAAGTGATGAGACGGAAAAGCAAAACGCTTTTTCTTATCTCTTATCACTCATCACTTATCACTGGTTAAGCATAAGAATGCAGTCCCGGCAGCAGGTAGCTGACGCCGAGGTAGGTAAAGATGACGAGCAGAAATCCGACGATGGCAAAGTATGCGCTGGATCGTCCCTTCCACCCGCGCGAGATGCGCGTGTGCAGAAAAGCTGCGTAGGTGAGCCATGCGACCAGCGCGCCCGTCTCTTTGGAATCCCATCCCCAGTATCTGCCCCACGATTCGTTAGCCCACACGGCTCCCGTAATCAACAGCATCGCCAGCCCCGCAAACGCGACGCTCGCGGTCTTGTACATCAGGCTATCCAGCTTCTCAAGCGGCGGCAGCACCGCTCTTAACTTTTCGGTGCGGAAGCTGAAGATGATGACAAACAGCGTCGCTGCAAAAGCGGTTATCAGCGCGGCCAGCTCAACCGGATTGGCATTGAGGCTCAGGGAGAGACGGTCTGCGTTCTGCGCTATAAAATCCTGCGAGATGGCAATTAATTGTTCTGGAGAAGCTTGCGCGATTTGTTCTTTGGTCGCGCCGTCATTTTCCGCCATCCACTTGCCGAACTGCTCGAACTGGCGCGGGTCTATGCGCTCTGTGATGTTCTTCAGAGTCTTAATCTGCGACACCAGCAGCGCGACCGAGCATGCCTGCATTATCAGCGAGAGTTTTAAAAGCCTGTGCCCCCACAGCCGCGCCTCCTCGTTCTTTTTAGACAGGTAGACGCCAAAGGCTATGATGACGCCGAGCAATAGCAGCGCGGCAATCACCAGCGTCCACCCGACATACGGAATGTCCGCGCGCAAGGGCAGCGAACGGCGCGTGCTGCCGCCCGTCAGAAAAGTCGCCGCGCTGTACGTGCCTGTGTATAAAACCGAGAAGCGGCTAATCGTGGCGATGACGGCGATGGAAAAGATGCTCGACCAGATCGCCATCGCTTCGGTCTTGACTCCATCTTTCAAAAGATAAATCACCGCGATGGCAAAACACACTAAGGCGACGCCGTAAGAGAGCGACGCGATGCCGACATGAATCGGACGCCAGTAGGAATCAAGAATCGGCGGCAGGTCTATAAACTCGTTGCCGATAAAGCGCGCTAAAAGAAGTATCAGCGAAGCCAGCGGCAAAGAGACCGCGCCGAGAAAACGAAAGTTCTTGCGATGCGCGATGACCAGAGTTGTGATACCGGCTCCGAACGCGAACGCCAGACTCAAATCGTAAAGATTGGCGAAGGGAATATAACGCCAAATCCATGGCATCTCGCCCGTCCCGTTTTTAGCCAGAATCAACAGCTCTCTGTCATGCGCCGCGACCCATCTGACCAACCAGCTTGAGAGATTGAAAAAGACGCCCAGCCCCGTTCCCCACAAGCCTATCTTCTGCGCCATCTCCGAAGGCGCGTAAAGATTCGTCAAGTGAAAGACAGCAGCCGTTAAGTAACAGGCCAGAGCCAGAAACATCAGCGCGCCGTCGGAAATAAATCGGTCGCCGTCCACTTGCAGGCGGAGCAGCCCGATCAGGAGCGCGCCCGCGATGGCAAGGATGGCGGGCAGATATGAACGCAGCGAAGATGCCGCTTCATCTGTGTGTGCGGCGGCTTCGTTGGTCGCCTGTTTTTTACTACTCATGATTGCTGTGCCTCACTGGTCTGACCTGTAATTTTATCTTTCAACTTCTTGAAGCGATCTTCAAATCCAATCTTGTTGCGATTGGTGTTGCCGCCCATCGCGACATCGTACTTGCCGTCCTCGCGTTCTTCGATCAGCGCCCAGACTCTCTGGTGCGAGAAGAAAAAGACCGCGCAGAGCGTCATCATCAACAACCCGCCGCCGATATAAAATGGGAGCCTGCCGGGGTCTTTCTGAATCGCAAGGACATGCGCGTCCGGCACTTTCTCAAAATCAATCAAGCGATATTTGTAGCCCGCGACGGGCGCTCCGACGGGCGCGCCTTCCGGCAACTCTGACGCAAAAGCGTAAGCTCTTTTGACTTCACCCGCCGGAGTCGTGACCGTCAGGACAGCCGCAGGATTATTGTAATCTCCGCTCTTGGTATCCGGTTGACCGCCCTGACCGATGGCGAAGTCCGGCAGGAATTTATCGAAATTAATCTGTGTTCCGTCCGAAAGCTTGGCAGAGCCGTCGCGCTTGATGGTCACGTCCTGAGCCGCGCCGCCATCCTGCGGCGTCAGGCGCAGAGTGATATTGCGCGCCCGCCCGAGCGAGATAAAGCTCGCCTGAAAAAGCCTGTAGCCGCGATAATCGTAAGGGTAATTCAGATTGACCAGCGCCTCGCGCTCGCCGTACTCGTCTTTGATCCTGATCCTCGTCAGCCAGTCGATCGTATTGTTCGCCATGATCGACCCTTCCTTGCGAATCAGCTTTTGTTGAATATCAAGACAGGTGACGGAGAAGGGAAGCTGGACGGGAACTCTGGAAATCTGGTCTAGATTGAAAGTGAGATTGGTCATCTCCGAAGTGGTCGTACCCGGTTGAAGCGGCATCTGCCCGTCGCGCCCGAATTGCGCGGTCAGAAAGCCGCCCAGAAAGATCGTCAACAGCGCGACATGCACTGCGTAAGCTCCGAGACGATTCCACGTTCCGCGCTCCGCAAAGACAAAGGTACGCCCGCCCTTTTCCGTGATGGTGGTTTTGAATCCGAGGCTGCGTGCCGCGCTGCCGATGCGCTCGACGACCATCGTGCGGCTCTCGCCTTTGAGCTCCAACAACGCGTTTTGCTCCTGACCCTTGAGCCAGTTCGCGGACGCATCCAGCTTTTTACGCGAGACAAAAGTCCAGGCCTTTGGAAAGCGGTCAATCGAAGCCAGCACGATATTGAGCGACAATATCAACAGCAGCGCGTTGAAATACCACACATGGTAAATATCGAAAAAGCCAAGCGAGCCATAGAGCAATTTCTGCGAAGGCGTCAGCTCCGCGAAATATTTGTCAAAGCCCTCTACGTTCTGCTGCATGATGAGCATGCCGATCATGCTGGCGATGACGAGCAGGATAAGCAGCGACACGCCGAAGCGCACGGAGCTGAGAAAGTTGAGCAGGCGATTCAAAACCGGAGTCGCTGGCGCTTGAGGTTTGGCACG
>JACMLC010000347.1 GCA_014379795.1 Pyrinomonadaceae bacterium | reverse complement strand
GGATTGGTCTAGGCGTAGTCCTCATCGGCGCGGTGCATGATTTTT
Organism: Pyrinomonadaceae bacterium; assembly: GCA_014379795.1. Lineage (GTDB taxonomy): Bacteria > Acidobacteriota > Blastocatellia > Pyrinomonadales > Pyrinomonadaceae > JACMLC01. The sequence goes on along the minus strand of JACMLC010000347.1, from coordinate 2,833 downwards.
CGAGCCTTGCGGCTTCCGTGCGTCATGGTGCGCGCTCGATTGCAGAGATTACGCGAGAGCATCTGGGCAATCGAGCGGGCATGGCGATGATGGGCTTTATCTGGATCGCGCTCATCTATGTCATCGTCGCTTTCGTGGACATCACAGCGGGAACGTTTGTCGGGGGCGCGGAGGAATTGCGCGCGGGAAGCGTCGCTTTCAATCCCGGCGGAGCGGTGGCGGCGGCGAGCGTGATGTACCTGTTCCTCTCCATCGCGCTCGGGTTGGTGCAAAAGTATTTGAATCCGCCCTTGTGGCTCGTGACTTTGATTTTTGTTCCGGCGACTTTCGCGCTCTCTTATCTGGGCACAAAAGTCTCTACGGTTTTGTTGCTGAATCATAAGACGTGGGGGTTATTGATACTCGGATACTGCTGCATCGCATCAATCGTGCCTGTGTGGGCGCTCTTGCAACCGCGCGGTTATCTGGGGGGCTTTGTGCTTTACACAGCGCTGGCGGTCGGCATCATCGGCGTCTTTTTCGGCGGTTATGAGATACAGCAGCCCGCCTTCAAATCATGGAACGTGGGAGGCATGACCGGCTCGCTGTTTCCGTTTCTCTTTGTCACGATTGCCTGCGGCGCATGCTCAGGCTTTCATGGATTGGTCTGCTCAGGCACGACTTCAAAGCAGGTGGAAAAAGAGTCGCACATCAAGCCGGTCGGTTACGGCGCGATGCTGGCCGAAGGCTTTGTCGCGCTCATCGCGCTGGTCACTGTGATGATTGTTGCGCAGGACGGCCTCAAAGGTCTTGCGCCGGGAACTATCTATGGCAACGGCATCGGCAAGTTTCTGACACTCATCATCGGAGCAGACAATCTCAATTTTGCGATTACGTTTGGCGCGATGGCTTTTTCGACTTTTATCTTTGACACCTTGGATGTCTGCACGCGCTTAGGCAGGTACATCGTGCAGGAATTGTTCAAGTGGCCGGGACGCGGCGGCGCAATTGCGGGAACGCTCCTGACCATCGCTGTGCCTGTCTTTTTTATCTCGTTCGCACGCGCGGGGATGTGGAACGAGTTCTGGATTTTGTTCGGGGCTTCGAATCAATTACTGGCCGCGCTGACCTTGCTTTCGATCACGGTCTGGCTGTATCAGGCGCGGCAGCGCATCGGCTTTACGCTCTATCCGATGCTGTTTGTCTTGACGATTACGCTGTGGGCGCTGGTCAAACTCGTCATTGGGAATGTGCAAGCGACGCGCGGTTTTGATATTAAGCTCGTCAACGCCGTCGCTTCTGCCGCGCTCGTCATCTTAGCGGTTTACTTAGCGATAAGCGCGCTCGTCAAGCTTCGCGGTGAGCGCAAAAGCTCGCTCGTTCCTGCATAAAAAGGCTGGAGGCTGGTTAAGAAAGAATCTCGCGCAAAGGCGCAAAGGCGCAAAGAAAGCATGCAAGATGAAGCTTCATTCAACCCCTTTGCGTCTTTGCGCTTTTGCGCGAATCTCTCGTTTTTCTTTGCTCTGTTTGAAACTGACTCACGACTCACTTTGGACATTCAACGCGATTTCGTAGATAATGCCCGCTTTTAGCGCGACTTGCTGACAGGCAGTAGGGACACGGGACGAGGCTTCTCGGTGTGTTTAGGTCTGTCCGGCAAGGCTTTTTCTATAGAAACGCGCGCCGTGTAATTTTCAGAAATCCCCTTATCTATTTAACGAACCGAAAGGAAACTTCTTATTGTGTCGCTCTTTGTGATGTCTCATGTGCGCCGCGCGTCATCGCTCGCGCCGCGCGTCTTGCGCGCCCTGCTCTCGCTCGTAGTCAGTCTGGCCTTCATGGCAATCAGCGCGACGGCTGCGCTGGCTCAAACGCGCAGACCGGGTGGAGAGGCCAACCTGATCCTTCCCGATCTTTCAAGGGTGGAATTTCTCGGCCTCGATGGCCGCATGCTCTTGATGATCGGATTGGGCGTCTGTTTTCTGGGGCTGCTGTTCGGGCTTGTGATCTTCATGAATTTGAAGAACCTTCCAGTGCATCGTTCCATGAAAGAGATTTCCGAGCTTATCTACGAAACCTGCAAGACGTATCTCATCACGCAGGGCAAGTTTATTCTTTTCCTGTGGATATTTATCGGCCTCATCGTGACAATCTACTTCGGCTGGCTCGCGGAGACGACAAATGCCGCGACGGGCGCAATCGAGCATGGCTTTCCGCCTTTAAAAGTTGCGGTCATCCTGTTCTTTAGCCTCGTCGGTATCGCCGGAAGCTACGGCGTCGCGTGGTTTGGTATCCGCGTCAACACCTTTGCCAACTCGCGCACGGCTTTCGCCAGTCTCGGCGGCAAGCCCTATCCGATTTATGCCATCCCGCTCAAGGCGGGCATGAGCATCGGCATGATGCTCATCTCGGTTGAGCTGCTCATCATGCTCATCATCCTGCTGTTTGTGCCGAGAGATTATGCAGGCCCCTGCTTTATCGGTTTCGCTATCGGCGAATCTTTGGGCGCGGCGGCTCTCCGTATCGCGGGCGGCATCTTCACCAAGATCGCCGACATCGGAGCCGACCTGATGAAGATTGCTTTCAAGATCAAGGAAGACGACGCGCGCAACCCCGGCGTCATCGCCGACTGCACGGGCGACAATGCGGGCGACTCGGTAGGCCCCACGGCGGACGGTTTTGAAACCTACGGCGTAACGGGCGTTGCGCTGATTGTGTTTATCATGCTCGCGATTACGCCGGGCCCTGCTTCATCGGGTTCGCGATCGGCGAGTCGCTGGGGGCGTCGGCGCTCCGGATCGCGGGTGGCATCTTCACCAAGATTGCCGACATCGGGGCGGACCTCATGAAAATC
>JACMLC010000346.1 GCA_014379795.1 Pyrinomonadaceae bacterium | reverse complement strand
TCATCCTTCCGCCTTCATCCTTGCTTTCTCAGCGCGACCGTGCGCGGAATGCCTTGCAGGTCTTTGTGTATATCGAGCAGCGTCCAGACGCTGTTGTCTATCATCTGATTGACTGCTTCGTGCTGGTCGAATCCGATTTCCAGAAGCAGATGTCCGCGTGTCGAAAGAAAGCGCGGCGCGTCTGCAAGCAGCCTGCGAATCATGCCAAGCCCGTCGCCTCCGGGCGTCAAAGCCACGCGCGGCTCATGCTCTCGGACTTCGCGTTGCAGTCCGTCGTAGGCTCTTTCAGCCACATAAGGCGGATTCGAGACGATTAAAGAAAACTCGGTGCGTGCGGCATCAAGCGCGTCAAGGCAATCGGAAGCGGCGAATGCAAGACGCTCTCTGACATCGTGCCGCGCTGCGTTTTGTGCCGCGACCTTGAGCGCAGTTGGCGAGATGTCGAGCGCGACGCCGCGTGCCTGTCTACGCTCATGCAAAATCGAGATGGCGATGCAGCCAGTCCCCGTGCCGACATCACAAATGAACGGCGGCGCGTTCGTTTCTTTCATCAGCTCAAGCGCGGTTTCAACCAGCAGCTCTGTTTCAGGACGCGGAATCAACACGTCTGGCGTGACCGTAAAATCAAGATTAAAAAATTCCTGTCGGCCTGTGATGTATTGCAGCGGCTCGCCCGCCGCGCGCCGCTCGATAAAGCTGCGATAACGCGCCACGTCCGAAGCCGTCAACTCTCTCTCGGCATGCGCGATCAGATAAGTCGCGTCACGCCCGAGCAGATGCGCCAGCAGCGCAGAGGCATCGCGCCGCGCTTCCATGATCCCCGCGCGCCGCAGCATTTGCGAGGCTTCGACTAAGGCTTGTGCAATTGAAAAGTTTGTCATCAACGGGCAACAGAGTATTGGGAAAACGGCGTCCGGGCAAGAAGACCATTCAATTCGCCTTTTTCCTTTTACCTTTTGCCCTCTATAATACGACGAACTTAGAAAACAGAAAATCAGATAGCCCCGGAAAGATTCTTATATGTACGGCGACGCTTTTTGCTCGCGGGGCAAACGTTAGACATCAAGGAGGCAAGGGAAAGTGAACAGGAATTTAACATCGAAGGCATGCACTGCGATTCATGCGCGGTTGACATCAAGGAAACGCTCGAAGAAACTGCGGGCGTCGAAAACGCGGACGTGACTTTCAAACGCAAGACGGCCATCGTCGAGTTTGACGAAGCAGTCGTACAGCAAAGCGCGCTCGTCAAAAAACTTCAGGACTCAGGTTACACTGCGACCGTGTCCGGTGAATCGCAAAGCGAGGTGAGAACATAATGGAAGACAACACAGGGCAAGCCCCGGCTGAATCCGGCGGCGAAGTTGATGATCGCGGCACAACCCAAACAGAAGGCCGCGCGATCTTGAAAAAGCTGCGCGACGCAGGCTTTGAGGGCAGCGACGAAAAGCTGGCCCTCGCTTTGGGTCGCCCCGTCGAAGAAGTGCAGGGCTGGACGGGCGGAGCCGAGACAGTTGACGACGATGTCATCATGAAAGCGCGCGGCATCGCCAAAGAGAGAGGGATAGAGATCGAATAAGAATTCAGAAGTCAGGAGTCAGTAGACAG
>JACMLC010000345.1 GCA_014379795.1 Pyrinomonadaceae bacterium | reverse complement strand
CGGAAAGGGCTGCGAGTTTTACAAGCGGCTGGGTTTGGTGGGCTGCGCTAGGCGGTTTGCTGCTCGTCTACTTCTACGCGCATTATGCTTTTGCCAGCATCACTGCGCACGCGACGGCGATGTACGTTCCCTTCCTCGTCGTCATCATCGCCAGCGGCGCGCCGCCTGCGCTCGCGGTTCTCTCGCGCGCATATTTTTCAAATCTCAATGCTTCGCTGACGCATTACGGGACGACGCCCGCGCCCATCTTCTTCGGCGCGGGCTATGTCAGGCAAAGGACTTGGTGGTGGCTGGGCCTGGTTGTCTCGATTCCGAATATTTTAATCTGGACGATCATCGGTTTCGGGTGGTGGAAATTGCTGGGTTGGTGGTAAAAGAATGCAAGCCGAAAACCGGGAAAGGACGAATGATGCCGTGAGCCGAGATCGCTTTGAAGATTATGTGACCGTCGCCGAAAGAATCTAACAGTATTACGTTACCTATAAAGAAGGGCGAATTTTAACGAGTATCGTAGAGCATGACCGCGAGGCGGGATTTATTTTGATGAAAGCGGAAGTCTTTCGCAATTCGGACGACGCGCAGCCAGCCGCCACCGGACACGCCTTTGAAATGCGCGGCGAAGGCTTTGTCAATAAGACTTCGTATATAGAGAACTGTGAATCGTCATCTGTCGGGCGTGCGCTCGCCATGCTCGGGTTTGAAGTCCGGCGCGGCATCGCCAGCCGCGAAGAGATGGAGAAAACATCGCGCGGCGGGGCAGCAGCAGCCTCTAAAGCGAAACCTCCCGCGCAGCCCGCGCCTGAGGCTCGCCCTCCTGCGTCTCTGGACGCGCAGATCAAACAGGCCTGGAAGGACGCCGGATACGAGCCGGAAAAATTGACGCAGACGCTGAACAAGCGTTTTAAAGTCGAAGACGGTTTGAGCAGTTTGAGCGTTGAGATGAAGGAACAGGTCTTATCCGGTTTGAGAAAAGGCGCGGCCTGAAAATAGACCTCAAGAACGTTTCATAAATTGAAAAGAGAATGCGCGTGAACAATCTGTTGTGCTGTTCACGCGCATTACTTTTTACGTTTTAACTTTCCGCCTTATTGCGGCGGCGGGAAACCCTGCGGCATGCCTTGCGGGAAACCCGGCGGGGCGGCAGAGGGCGGCGCGTCTTCGGCCATCCGCGCCAGCACGTCCGTGTTGACCTTAATCTTGCCTTCGCGCAGCAGTCGCGCCTGCACGCCCGCGATGTAATCTCCGAAAACCTGATCGCGCCGCTGTTGTACCATCGTGTCGGTTAGAGCCTCGCGTTGTTTGGCAAACTCCGCGAGGTCTGCTTCCGTGCGCTTGGTCGCGCCGATGACCATCCAGTTATCGCCGACCTTGACCGGCGTCTTTGTGACTTCGCCTTCTTTCATCGCATAGATGGCTTCGTCTGTGACGGCAGCGCCACCGCCGATGGGATTCGCGCCCGCGTCGCCCAAAGGCGTGCCGAGTTTGTAGCCCTCGGAAGTCTTGGCCTCAAGCCCGTACTTCTCTGCGGCGGCTTTGAGGTCAGAGGGACTCTTAGAGTTGGCGGCGATGTCGCGCGCGGTCTGTTCAAGCTGCGCAAGGGCGCGCTCTTTCTTGACAGCCCCTGTGACCGTGTCTTTGACTTCGTCAAACTCTGCATCGCGCGGCTCTTTCTTTTCCGCCACCATCGGAATGGCAAAACCGTTTTTGACGGGGATGCGGTCGCCGATGTCTCCGACGTTTTGGAGCGGCGCGATTCCGTTTTCAAAATCCTGCGAGACGCCGATGTCTTTAATCTCATCGCCGGGTTTGATGAAGCCTGTTTCTTTAATCATCTCGGCGGGCGTCATGTTCGCTTCGGCGGCTATTTCCTGCGCCACCTTCTGCAAGTCCTTTAGCTCTTTGGCGCGTGTGACGGCGCGCGCGGCCAAGGTCGCTGCGACGCCGAATGACTGCTTGTTACGAGCCGAGACAAGCAGCTCTTTTTTGGCTTCGTCGAAAGTCTTCTCGACCGGATTGCCGCGTCGAAAGATGAAGTAAGCGTTGCTGTACTTGATGGGTTCGGTGACGGCTCCGGTCTGCATTTCGAGAGTTTGCTGGAGCGGGTCATCCGGCTTGTTCGCATCTCTCTTGACGATGAAGGGAATCCAGCCGCCGTTTTTCGCGGTGTTGGTGTCTTCGGAATTGCCGCGCGCCAGCTCTGCAAATTTTTCTTCCGAAATGCTGCCGCCCTCTGCACGCGCCTGCGCGACCAGTTTATCGGCTTTTTCCTTGACCTGCGCATCAAGGTCGGGGCGCGCAACCTTCAAAACGATCTGCTGAATCTTGACGCCAGCCTGTTTGTTTTCCGGCGTGAGGGCGTCATATTCCTTTTTCAATTCCTCGTCAGAGATGCTGAGCTTCTCTGCCATCTTCTCTTTGTTGATAAAGAGATAGCGAATCTTTTTCTGCGGCACATTGATGTGATACTCGGCCTTGTGCTGGTCGTAGTAGGCGCGCAAGTCCTGCTCGGAGGGCTGAATCTTCTCCAACAGCTTGTTGGCATCAACCGTCACGTAAGTGAGATCAAAGGTAGTGTTCTTGCGCTTGTAATCGTCCTCGACTTCTTCGGGCGCGACGCGCACGCCCGCCGTCATAAAGGCGCGCAGTTTCTGTGCCGTCAGGTTGTCGCGCAACTCCTGCTCGAAGGCTTCGAGGTCGCCATAGTTTTTGACGACGATCTCGCGGTAACGGTCAAAGCCGACAAACTGCCCGCCGGGGTCCGGGAACTGCTTTCTAATCCTCTCCGCCACTTCCGCATCAGAGGCGACCAGACCCAAGCGCTCCGCTTCCTGCGAGACGATGCGGCGCTGTATCAATTCGTCCAGAAAGCGGCGGTCGGTTCCAAGCTGAGCGATGTTGAACTGCCCGCCAAATCTCTTCTGCAAATTATCTTTGTGCCGGACGAGGTCTGCGACCGTGATCTCTTCCTTGCCGACCACGGCCAAGACTTCCGTGTTCTTGCTGGCCGGAACCGCCGCGTTGTTGCGTCCCGGCGCATAAAAGATCACGAGGCTGACGGCCATCAGCACTGCGAAAACGACGATGATTAAACTGCGCGTCCGTTCCAGACGACTTAACTGTTTCAGCATAATTAGTAACCTGACGAGTGCGAAGATAGTTGAGACCGAACATCAAAGCTCCAGAAGCGGGAGACAGCTTCTTTGTCTTCAATCTACGGCCTCTTGACAGACCCGTGATTGTAGCGGAGAGGCGGGCGAAACCGCAAACGAAGAGACGAAGAGCAAGGATGAAGGCGGAAGGATGAAGGATGAAATTGTGGCTTTGAGGGATGAAGGCTGCATCTTTGAATAGCATGCCTTTCATCCTTCCGCCTTCATCCTTCATCCTTGCTTTTCATCCTTGCGCCCTGCGCTCTCCCCGGTTGCTTGAGCGCGGGCGCGGATGTTACGTTATCGGGTAACAATGAACATGGCGGAACATTCCCTCTGGTTATGGGTCGGTTTTGGGGTTGTCATCACTTTCATGATGAGCCTTGATTTAGGCTTGCTGAATCGTAAAGCGCACACCCCCTCTTATAAAGAAGCGAGCGTTTGGAGCGGCGTCTGGGTGACGCTGGCGCTGATTTTTGCCGGATTCATCTTCTGGCATATGGGTAACGAGCGCGGCTTTGAATTCCTGACCGGCTACATTATCGAATTATCTTTGTCGGTAGATAATCTCTTTGTCTTCCTGCTCATCTTCTCTTATTTCAAAGTCCCTTCGAAATACCAGCATCGAGTGCTGTTCTGGGGCGTGCTGGGCGCGCTCATCATGCGCGTGACGATTATCCTGCTCGGCACCGCGCTGATTGCTCGCTTCCACTGGATTCTGTACATCTTCGGCGCGTTCCTGATCTACACGGGCATCAAGATGATGGTGCAGGAAGAGACAGAGCTTGAGCCGGAAGACAGCGCCGTCGTGCGGCTCGTGACCAGATTCGTCCCCATCTCGCGCCATTACGAGGAAGACAAGTTTTTCACAGTCATCAACGGGCGGCGCACCGGAACCTTGCTCCTGCTGGTCTTGGTCATCGTCGAAGTCACAGACCTCGTGTTCGCGGTGGATTCGATTCCGGCCATCTTCGGCGTCACGCAAAACTTTTTCGTCGTCTTCACCTCGAATGTGTTTGCTATCCTCGGACTGCGCTCGCTCTTTTTCCTGCTCGCAGGAGTGGTGGAAAAATTTCATTACCTGAAGATAGGACTTTCCCTTGTCCTGACGCTCATCGGCGTCAAGATGCTGACAGAGACTTTTCTGCTCAAGGTGATGGACAAATACACGCTCATCATCCTGTCGCTCTCGGCGGTCGCAACCATTCTGGCGGCCTCTGTCATCGCTTCTGTGATCTGGCCGGAGAAGGCTGAGAGAGATATTGACGTAGACCTCCTGCCGGATTTCGACCCGCCTTTTGAGGACGTGGAAGACGAAGAAGCGACCGCGCAGGAATCCGAAACCGTCGAGCGGCGTTAATCAAAATCCGGTCTCCGACAAAAGAAAAGCCCTGAAACATTAAGAAGGCGCTTGAAGAGGCACGCGCGCCTGTGCTAACTTGTTGTAGTGGTAGCGATTTGCGACGCTTCCATGAAGAGAGTCGGGCTTCACTTCCCGTCGGGCGCGCTTAAAGTAAAGAGAACGCCTGCGCCCATTTTGGAACAATCATGCAAGTAGCTTTAGCCCCGCTGTTGTTCCGAGTTCAAATCCCTTTGAGATGACAACTAAACCTGCACGCTTTTACGTGGATTGGTGGGTAATCCAGAAGCGTTTCATCTACATCATCATTACCGTGCTCGTGCTCTGTGTGGCAGCGGCGGGCGCGGGGCTGTATGTCTGGAAGTACGGCAACCCGTTCAAGAGTAAAAGCGCGGCGACAGACCTTTCACCCGGAGCGCGTTTTATTTCATTTGAAGGCGATGTGCGAGTCCTGCGCGCCGCCACGCGCGAGACCGTCGCGGCCAACAGCGAAACGCGTCTTTTTCCCGGCGACACCGTGCAAACGCAGGCCGACGGGCGCGCACGCATCAGCATGGCCGACGGCTCTACGCTGGTCGTGCGCCCGAACAGCACCGTCATCATTCGTGTCAACAACAAATCGGACGGCGAAAGCGGGCAGCGTTCCACCGTCCGCGTCGCAGTGGATAACGGACAGATCAACGTCCGCACCGAAGAACAGAATGCAAATACGGTCAACGTCGTCGAGACCAAGCAAACACAGAACCGCCTCGCTTCACAGACAGACGCCAGCTTTGGCGTGAACAGCGCAGACCATACGGAAGAGATCCGCATCGGCTCTGGCAGCATCGAGACGACGACCAAAAACGGCGAGACGGCCACCGTGCGGAGCGGCGAGTATGTCGCCGTCAACGCTGCGGGCACGCTCGCGCGACGCGAGAAGTTATTGGACGTGCCGACCCCTGTGACGCCGCAAGACCTTGCTAAAGTTTATGTCGGGCAGAGCGGCTCGACCAGCGTGTATCTGAAATGGCAGCGTCCGCCCGTCGGCTCGCCGTCACACTATCGCGTCGAAGTTGCGAGTTCGCCTTTCTTTGTCCCGGCGGGACGTGTTATCGAGCGCGATCAGCTTGCCGTCACCGAACTCAACGTGGCGGATTTACGTCCCGGCGTCTACTTCTGGCGTGTGCGCGCCACCGCCGCGTCCGGGCAGACGAGCGAGTGGAGCGAGCCGCACAAGTTTATCGTCGCCCCCTCCGGTAAAGGCGGCGTCGAAATCACAGACTGGAATGTAGAATATTTGGGAGGCAGCATTTACATCGTGCGTGGGCGTGCGCAGCCGGGTGTCACCGTTAGCATAAGCGGGCGTGAAACGCTCGCTTCCGGCGACGGGAAGTTTCAGCTACAGATCACAGCCACCGGCGGAGCGCGCGAAGTTTCAGTCGAAGCGCGCGACGCAGAAGGCAATAGCAGCCGCTACAGTCTCTCCCTCACAAACAGTACGGCGCGGGCGAGAAAATGATGAAAGGCAGAACACAGGACTCAGGACTCAGAATGAAAAGCCAAAGCTCTTTCTTTCTTCTGAGTCCTGAGTCCTGAGTCCTGTGTTCTGAGTCCTGATTTTATGAACTACGTAATCCTTTTGACGGACGCGCATGAAACTCCTGCGACGGCGCTGCTTGATTTTATGCACGGCGCGGGAATCAGCACGCTGGTCGAGGTGTTGCGCCAAGCGCAGCCCGCGCACACGTCTGCCGCGCACGGTTCAAAGGATGAAATAGGAACGCCAGACCAGCCGCTCGCGGTGCTTTATGAAGTCGCTGCGGGCGCAAGCCCCGAAGAGCTTTATGCTGCGGTCAGGCATGCTGCCGGAGTCTGGCCGGGTGTGCCGCTCGTTGCCTGCCGCAATCCAGTGGGTAATCAGGCGCGGCGCGGCCAGCGTATTTTTGACGGCACGACGCTCAAGCGTCTGGGCTTTCGTACCGTCGCAGACGACCCTACGCAACTGCCTGCGCTTCTCAGGAAACTGGAAGAGCGCGGCACGACGGGCGATCTGATTTTGCCTGCCGCGATAGTTGAAACAGATATTGAGCCGGACGCGCTCGTGTTACTTCCTGAGCGGCTCAAGCCTAGCGCTTTGCGCGGGGCATTTGAGCTGGTCGCTTCCCTTCACTTTGCCAACGATCAAAAGAGCGCGGCACATACTGCGCTGGCGGGCTTTGCCGCGCTTGTGCCTGCTGACCGCTGGACGATTTATCTGACGGCGGAAACAAGCGGCGGCGAGGCTTTAAGTCTTGAGCCTTTGGCTGTGCGCGGCCTGACGGAGAGCGAGCGCGCGATTCCTGAAACGGACTGGCGGCGCGCTCTGATGGGCGATGCGTTGGCGATGTCCGGCGCGGAGTCGCAGGCCGCGCGCGAAGCCGTTACGAGTGTCGAAACAGCGCTGCGAATTGAGAACGGGCGGCGCGTGATCGCCGTGCCGATGGTCAACGGCGAAAGGCTCTTGGCTGTGCTCGAAGCCGTGCGTGAGGGCCAGGCGGCGCTGGCTTTTAAGAAATCCGAAGTTGAATTAATAAACGCGCTCACAGTGCCTGTCGCTTCCGCGCTTGCCAACTCCGTTCGCATCGCCGAAGCCGAGAAGCTCTCGCAGACGGACGATCTGACGAAGCTGCATAATGCCAGATACCTGCGCCACTACCTGCTCAACGAAGTCAAGCGCGCGCGCCGCTATCATTCGAGCGTCACGGCTCTCTTCCTTGACCTTGACGATTTCAAACGCATCAATGACGAGCATGGTCATCTGGTCGGCTCGCACGTTTTGATGGAGATGGCGATGATTATCCTCTCCTCTGTGCGCGATACGGATGTGGTCGCGCGTTACGGAGGCGACGAGTTCGTCATCGTGCTGCCCGAAACCGATCTGGAAATGGCTGCGGTGGTCGCCGAGCGCGTGCGCGTGAAAATCGCGAATCACGCTTTCACGGGCGGGCGGCGGTTGCGGCTCACGCTCACGGCCAGCTTTGGCGTCGCGAACTTTCCGCATCACGCGCAATCGCCCCAGCAACTCATCGCCGCTGCGGACTCAGCGATGTATGAAGCCAAAGCCGCGCGTAAGAACTGCGTGCGGTTCGCGCCCGCACATCATGCAGATAAGTCAGGAGCCGGGAGTCAGGGGTCAGGAGTCAAGAGGCAGTTTTTGGAGACTTCGGATTCCGGGGTTCAGACTCCGGACTAGAAAAGGCGCGTTTACGATAGCGCGCAAGGCCGCATTCGGTGTATCTTAAAGGGTTCGTTCTAGTTCGGCGTAGTAGCTGCCAGACCTGTTGAAGAGCTGAAGAGCTGTGGTTGATTCATCCGGCGGCAGCGCGCGTAAAACCGCTTATCACTCCGGGCGCATCTAAATAATTAGAGATAGGTATAGGCAAAAAAAAACTCGAATGGCATTTAAATCGCTTTTTAGTCTCTTTTCCAGTGATCTGGCGATAGACCTCGGCACAGCTAACACACTCGTTTATGCGAAGGGACGCGGCATCGTCGTCTCTGAGCCGTCTATCGTCGCTATCAATAAAATCACCAACGCCGTCGAAGCCGTCGGGCGCGACGCCAAAGAGATGTTAGGCCGCACGCCCGGCAACATCGTCGCCATCCGCCCGATGAAGGACGGCGTCATCGCTAATTTTGAAGTCACGGAAAAAATGCTTCAGCACTTTATCCGCAAAGCGCACAACGGCAAGACGTGGGTTTCTCCGCGCGTGGTCATCGGCATCCCTTCCGAGATCACACAGGTCGAACGCCGCGCCGTCGAAGACTCTGCCTACCGCGCCAAAGCGAGCGAAGTCTATCTGGTCGAAGAAGCGATGGCGGCGGCCATCGGCGCGGGGCTTCCGATTACAGAGCCGCACGGCAACATGGTCGTAGATGTGGGCGGCGGCACAACCGACATCGCTGTCATCTCGCTCTCCGGCATCGTCTACTCGCGCGCGGTGCGCGTCGCCGGTAACGAGATGGATGAAGCCATCACGCAATACATCAAGCGCAAGTACAACCTGCTCATCGGCGAGCGCACAGCTGAAGCCATCAAGATCGAGCTTGGCTCGGCCTTTCCGCTCGATGAGCCGCTGACGATGGATGTGCGCGGGCGCAATCTTATCGAAGGCATCCCGAAGACTATCACCATCACGGATGAAGAGGTGCGCGAAGCCTTAGCGGATTCCGTCGCAACCATTGTCAACGCCGTGCGCGTCGCGCTTGAGAGGACGCCGCCTGAGCTTTCCGCAGACATCGTCGAGCGCGGCATAGTGATTACGGGTGGCGGCGCGCTCCTGAAAAATCTTGACCGGCGGCTTTCGATTGAGACGGGCTTACCGGTCTCGCTCGCGGACGACCCGCTCTCCTCAGTCGTCCTCGGCACAGGCAAGATGCTCTCTGATTTCAACCTGCTCAAACGCGTCAAGTGGGACAACACGCTGACGAGCGGAATGTAATATTAAGTCTCAAGTCCCAAGTCTCAAGTCCCAAGTCAAATCGGCTTCGGACTTGAGACTTGGGACATGGGACTTGAGACTTAATTGATGGCACTCGCCCGCACACAAAAGGAGATTCGGCAACGCGCTCCGCTGCTGCTCGTCGGGCTGCTCGTCGTGAACTTTGCGTTGATGGCGTTTTCCGCGAAAGAGAGCGGCGATGCCACGAAACAGCACGTCGTCCGAACGTGGGCGCAGGCCGTCGCGGCTCCCTTTCAAAGAATCACCTCCGGTGTGGGTGGAGCGGTCACGGGCTTTTTCCGGAGTCTGGCAAATCTGCGTCATGCTTCCGCCGAAAATGAGGGGCTGAGGCAACGCGTTCAGCAGTTAGAGACAGAGCTAGGCCAGACGCACCGTGCGGCTGATGAGAACGAGCGTTTGAAGGCTCTGCTCAATCTCAAAGAAAGCAGCTCTTATGAAAGCGTTCCGGCGCGGGTCATTGCGCGCGATCCTTCACTCTGGTTTGACACCGTCACGATCAATCGTGGCCGCATGTCCGGCGTCGAGCTGAACATGCCGGTCGTGACGCCCGGAGGCATCGTCGGGCGCGTGGTGGCGACCAGTCCGTGGACGGCGCAAATTATGCTGATTACGGATGAGCGCGCGGCGGCGGGCGCGATTGTGGGACAGCTTGAAAACTCAAACGCGCTCGGCTCTGTGCGCGGCATGGGCGAGAGCGGTCTGGTCGAGATGCACCATGTCTCCGGCATGGCGACAGTCGCGGTCGGAGATAGTGTCGTCACGACGGGACAGGACGCCATCTATCCGCCCGGCTTGGTGGTCGGCACGGTAGTTGAAGTCAGAAAAGTATCCGATACCACGCCGCAACTGATTCGAATCAAACCGGGCGCGCGCCTTGATTCGCTCGAAGAGTTGGCAGTGCTGCGCTACACTCCCCCGAAACGCACCGCGCCGGATCAATCATTACCGAATGTGGAGAAGAAATAGTGATAAGTGATGAGTGATAAGTGATAAGAATGAAGCTGTACTTCTCTTATCACTTATCACGCATCACTTATCACTTAAAGAAATGCGTCAACTGAAAATCGCGGCTGTGCTGGTGGCGGCGGTTATCCTGCAATCATCCCTGAAAGCAGCCGTCTGGCATCCGCTGACCTATATTGACCTGCCGTTAATCGTCGTCGTCTATTTCGCTTTGCAGCGCGACGCGTTGCAGGCGCTTATCATCGGCGCGGCGGCGGGGCTGGCGACGGACGCCCTCGGAGCCGGTGGCTTGCTGGGCGCGGGCGGTTTTTCCAAGACGCTGGTGGCTTTCCTCATCTCAAGCTTAGCGGCGCGCGTGACGCTTGATAATACGCTGCTGCGCATTCCTGTGCTGGCGGGTGCGGCCTTGCTTGACGCAACTATTTATGTCCTGCTGCATCGCATGCTCGGCCAGCCGCCGCAACAGCCGTTCGTTGAGGTCGCCTCCTTCAAGCTCATCGCCACGACAGTCGTCGGCACAATCCTGCTGTACCTGCTCGATCAATTCTTGGGCGAGCGCGCACGCCAACGCCGCCAGTTCGCCTTTCGTCGAAAGGTCGCCCGCCGCAGCGTGCTCAAGCTGGGGAGAAGAAAGTGACGAGTTTTCAGTTTTCAGTTTTCAGTAGCGGGCGAGCAAAAATGTAGCGTTCTCTGCTATCATCTGTTTTAGCTTTCCCTTGACCCTGACTTGGGGATTGGCTGCCAACTCAGTTTTTGCTGAAAACTGAAAACTCAAAACTGAAAACTGCTTTAGCAATATGAAATTCGAGGACGATTCACAAAATTTGCGCGCGCGGCTGCGCGTCATTCAAATTCTGGCGTTTCTGATGCTGGCGGTGCTGGGCGTCCGCCTGTACATGTTGCAGGTCGTCAAGGGCAGCTATTACGCAGAGCGGGCGGAGAATCAGCGCATCCGACTGCTGCCGATTCCGGCTCCGCGCGGAGCGATACTTGACCACACCGGCAAAAAAATTCTGGTTGATTCGCTCTCCATCTATAACGTCATCCTCTCGCGCGAGGACATGAAGGGCAAGAAATTCAACGACCTCCTTGAGCCGCTTTCCGCAGGGCTTCAGCTTGAGCCGGATTACCTGCGCACACGTTTTCAAGAAATCGAATCGCAGCCAGCCTTCGAGTCCATACGCATCAAGGAGAACGCGACCACTTCTGACATCGCGTGGGTCGAGGCGCACGCGCTGGAATTTCCCGAACTCAGAGTCGAGCGGCAGCCGCAGCGTCGTTATCCGGAGAACGGAACGCTCGCGCATGTCCTCGGCTATGTCGGCGAGATCAGCCCCAAGCAGCTTGAGCAACCGAAGTACAAAGACAAGGGCTACAAACCCGGCGACATCATCGGGCAGGAAGGCATAGAGGCCGTCTACGATGATTTCCTGCGCGGGCGCGACGGTTATCGCAAGGTGGTCGTCAACAGTCGAGGCCACATTCAGGACGAAATCGAGACCGTCCAGCCGCAGGCCGGACAAGACCTGATTACATCCATTGACCTAGACTTGCAGTTGGCAGCCGAAGATCAATTGCGCAACTCGCCTTCCAAGCGCGGCGTGATTATCGTGATGAATCCGAACAATGGCGAAATCCTCGCGCTGGCTTCGGCTCCATCTTACGACCCTAACCTTTTCACGCAGCGAATCTCTTCCAAAGAAGGCCGCGCTGAATATGCCGCGCTGCTCAGAGACCCGTCTACCCCGCTTTACAATCGCGCGATACAGGGACGCTATCCGCCCGGCTCGACGTGGAAGATTCCGATGTCCATCGCGGGCTTGCAGCAGGGCGCGATTACCACCGACCGCTCAACTATGACTTGCGGCGGCGGCATCACCATCGGCAACAAGTTCACACGCTGCATGGGCAATCACGGCACGCCGCCGCTGGATTACGCGATTACGAAATCCTGTGACGGATATTATTACCGCTTGGCTCTCAAAATGGGCATAGACGGTTTGATAGAGATGGTCAAGGAATTCGAGCTGGACAAGCCGACCGGCGTTGACCTGCCGCACGAGCTTTTCAGTTGGACGCCTGCTTACTGGAAGCCCAAGCTGGAAGCGCGCGGCGAGCAGTGGAAAGACATTCGCACCGTTTACTCTTCGATTGGACAGGACACGGTTGCCATCACGCCGCTCGCATCGCTGCGTGCCATCTCTTCCATCGCTGTCGGCGGCAAGCTGTTCGTCCCGCATCTTGCGCGAGAGTTCAAACAGGTGGCCGCCATCGGCGAGCCGGACTCGAATGGCTATCACCCGCCGCGGCCTGCGCACGGCTTTGATCGGCCTAATCCGAAAATTCTTCCGATTGAGCCGGAGCATCATGACCTTGTGATTAAAGGCATGTGGGGCGTGGTCAACAACGGCGGCACGGCTGCGCGCATCAAGATGGCGAACTTCGAGATCGCGGGCAAGACAGGCACGGCGCAGGTCGTAGAGCTTGGCAAAGACACCGGCGACAACAAAGACCATGCATGGTTCGTCTCTTTCGCGCCCGCCTACAAGCCTGAGATTGCAGTGCTCGCGCTGATTGAAAACGTCGGCTTCGGCGGCACGCACGCCGCGCCCGCCGTCCGCGCCATTTACGACGTTTACTACCGCAACACACGCCACGAAGAACCGCCCGGAACGCTCATAGCTAAGAAGCAGTAATAAGTGATAAGTGATGAGTGATAAGAGAAATGCTAAACAGCATCATTCTTATCTCATCACTTATCACTTATCACTTATCACTTGAACAATGGTAGGAATCCTAAAAAAACGGAGCATACGCGATTTCGACTGGCTGCTGGCGGCGCTGGCAATAGCGATTGTCGGATTCGGGACGTGGCAGATACATAACGCGCTGCCGACCGAGACTTACTGGCAAAAGCAGCTTATCGGGCTGGGCATCGCGCTGGTGACGATGCTCTTGGTGGCTTTCACGGATTATCGAAAGCTGATGCACTTCGCCCCGTTCTTTTATCTCTTCGGGCTGGTGCTGCTCGCCATCGTGCTGATT
>JACMLC010000344.1 GCA_014379795.1 Pyrinomonadaceae bacterium | reverse complement strand
GCATCGCGTTTTATCCTTCGGATGACAATCCGACGACGATGAACATGTACAAGGCCGGACAGGTTGATGCGGTCTTGAATCACACAGTCCCGGCGGCGTGGCTCGACTTGATTCGCCCGCTCAAGGATTACATGGACGCGCCGGAAGTGGCGATTGATTACTATCAAATCAATACCAAGAAGTTTCCGATGAATGACGTGCGCGTGCGCAAGGCTTTCAATATGTCAATTGACAAGGTTGCGCTCGCGAAGTGGCGGCGCATCGTCAAGCCTTTGACTGGCTTTACGCCCGAAGGCATCTTCCCCGGCTATCCGAAGATAGAAGGCGACAAATTTGATCCTGAGAAAGCTAAGTCACTTCTGGCTGAGGCCGGATTCAAAGACGGCAGCGGCAAATTCGATCCCAAGAAGTTTCCGATTGATCAGGTGGACATCACCTACAACACGCAGGAGTCGAATCGAATCGTCGCAGAGTTTATACAGGCGCAGTGGAAACAGAATCTGGGCTTGACCGTGCCGCTCAAGAACATGGAATGGAAGACTTTCCTGAACATGCGCTCGAAGGTTGAGTATAGCGGCATGGCGCGCTCCGGTTGGGTCGGCGATTACATGGACCCGTTTACGTTCCTGAACCTCTTCTACACGCCTTCGGGCGACAACGGCACGGGCTGGTGGGATCCAGCCTACGTCAAGATGCTGGACGATGCCAATACCGAGTTGGATCAGGCAAAGCGTTATGAACTATTGGCTAAAGCCGAAAAATATTTAATTGACGCACAGCCGGTGATTCCGCTTTACACTGCGGCCACCAACTGGGTCAAGAAGCCTTACGTCAAGGGCATGTATCCAAATCCGCAAACGCTGCATGCGTGGAAGTTCGTCTATATCGAGCACGACCAGTCAAAGTGGGATAACGGCGTCCCGGATATGGTCAAACGTCCGGGCGAGTTTGGGCCTGATTATTGATGAGCTGAAAAATCGGCTCAAACGCTTATTGCTTGTGGTTCGTCCTTTATCTTGCTCTTGAAGAGGTTTGAGATATGTTCGGATTCATTCTTCGCCGTTTGATCGTTACCATCCCGATGGTCATCATCGTCGTCAGCCTGACGTGGGGGTTAATCAGGCTCGCGCCCGGCAATTTCTATACGGGTGAGAAAAAAATCCCGCCCGCCATCGAAAAGAATTTGCGCGAAAAGTACGGCCTCGATAAGCCCTGGTATGTGCAGTATGGCAAGATGGTCTGGAATATCGTGCGCCTGGATTTCGGCACGTCTTTGAAATACGAAGGGCAGTCGGTCAACTCGATTCTGGCACGCACGTTGCCGGTTTCGGCGACGCTCGGCTTTCTGGCTTACCTGCTGGCGCTTTTCGTCGGCGTCACTGCCGGAACTATTGCCGCGTTGAAACAGAACTCGCGGCTCGATTATTCTTCGATGGCGCTGGCGATGCTCGGCATCTCGCTGCCCAATTTTGTCCTGGGGCCGATTCTCGTCCTGATATTTTCGCTGACGCTCTACTGGCTACCGCCCACGCGCTGGGGCGGCTTTCCCTCTCTCAATTTAATCTTACCGGTTATCACCCTCTCGGCTGTTTACATGGCATACATCGCGCGCCTGACCCGCTCAGGCATGCTAGAGGTCTTGAGGGCTGATTACATACGCACCGCCCGCGCCAAGGGCTTAAGCGAAAAGGCTGTCGTGCTGCGCCATGCGTTGCGCGGCGGCTTGATGCCTGTGGTTTCGTACACGGGGCCTGCGCTCGCTTTCCTGATTGCCGGAACAGTGGTCGTCGAGCGCATTTTTGTGTATCCGGGACTTGGCACTTATTTTCTGAATGCGTGTTTGAACCGCGATGAGCCGCTCATTATCGGCATCGTCGCGTTCATCTCAATCTCAGTCCTGATTTTCAACTTGCTTGTTGACATCGCATACGGATTTATTGATCCGCGCATCCGGTACTAAGAAGCCATGAACGAAGACAAACCAGACATCATTGATGAGCCTGCGAGAACGCAGCCCGCATTTGACACGCTCGGAACGCCGCCCAAAGCTCCTATCAGAGCGAGAGAAGGCGATACGATTCATCCGACGCATGAGCTGATCGTCGGCGAGGGCGATGTCAGAACGGCTGAGCGCGGCGAAGGGGAATTCATTGCCGGAACTTCGCTCTGGAAAGACGCGTGGAAGCGGCTCTTGAAAAACAAGCTGGCTGTATTTGGCATGATCGTGGTGGCGATTATTATTCTCGTCTCGCTGATCGGCCCGCCGATTGTCAAAGCCGCGACCGGGTATACTTACGATTACATCCCTTCTGAAAATCAGAAATCTTACCCGCCCTTTACCGCGCCCGACGGCTCTTTTTCGTGGACGCATCCGATGGGGACGGACAATGCAGGGCGCGATATTCTGGCGCGCGTGCTGCTGGGCGGTCGCATCTCGCTGATGGTTGGAATTATCTCGACCATCGTGTCTCTCATCATCGGCGTGTCTTACGGCGCGACGGCAGGTTTTCTCGGAGGCAAGGTTGATGATTTGATGATGCGTATCGTGGACGTGCTGTACTCGCTGCCGTACCTCATCGTCGTCGTCGTGCTGTTGGCCTTCTTCGGCGGGCAATCGGCGCTCAGCCAGTTGTTTCTGCTTTTCGTCGCGCTCGGCGCGGTCTCGTGGCTGACGATGGCGCGCATCGTGCGCGGGCAGGTTATCTCGCTCAAGAATCAGGAATTCGTGATGGCGGCGCGCGCGACGGGCGTTTCCAACAGCAAGATTATTTTCCGGCATCTGGTTCCGAATACCTTAGGCCCTGTGATTGTCTACGCGACGCTGACCATTCCGCAGGTCATGCTGACAGAAGCATTTCTCTCTTTTCTGGGATTTGGCGTGCAGGCTCCGTTGGCTTCGTGGGGCAGCCTCGCCAACGACGGCGTGCAGAACATAGCTATCTTCCCGTGGCAGTTGATATTTCCGGGCGTGACGATGGCGCTGGCACTTTTCTCTATGAACTTTCTCGGCGATGGCTTGCGCGACGCCCTCGACCCGCAGATGCGAAAGGTATAAAGGCAGTGACAGGTGATAAGTGACAAGTGACAAGATTAATTCTTGTTCTTGCTTGTCACTTGTCACTTGTCACCTGTCACTTAAAAAAATGAATGGTCGCAACGGAAATATTCTCGAAGTCAGAGACCTACGCACATATTTTCAGACGGAAGACGGGACGGTCAAAGCCGTTGACGGAGTTGATTTTGAATTAAAGCGCGGCGAAACCCTCGGCATCGTCGGCGAATCCGGCTCCGGCAAATCCGTCACTAACCTTTCAATCATCCGCCTGATTCCAGACCCACCGGGCAAAATCGTCTCCGGCGAAATCATCTTTGACGGGCAGGACATCCTGCTCTTAAAGACCGAAGAGGTGAGAAAGATTCGCGGCAAGCGCATCGCCATGATCTTTCAAGACCCTATGACTTCGCTCAATCCCTTCATGCGTATCTCAAGGCAGTTGATGGAGTTGACCGAGCTGCATCTCGGATACACCAGAGATCAGGCATACGAGCATGCCATCAAGATGCTTGAGACGGTTGGGATTCCCGACGCGCGCTCGCGCGTTGACAGTTACCCGCACGAATTTTCGGGCGGCATGCGCCAGCGCGTGATGATCGCGATGGCGCTCTCGTGCGAGCCTGAGCTGTTAATCGCGGACGAGCCGACGACCGCGCTCGACGTGACCATTCAAGCGCAGATTCTTGAGCTAATCAAAAGCCTCAAACAGGAGACAGGAACCAGCGTCATCCTTATCACGCACGACCTCGGTGTCGTCGCGGGCATGACAGACCACATCATCGTCATGTACGCGGGAAAAGTTTTCGAGCAGGCGAGGACGCGTGAGCTGTTCGCCACTCCCGGCAATCCATACACGAAAGGTTTGCTGCGCTCTGTTCCCGACCCGACTTCAGAGCAGGGCGCGCTCTATCAGATTCCCGGCCTTCCGCCGGATGTTGCGCATCTGCCGCCGGGCTGCCCGTTTGCGGAGCGCTGCGAACGCGCAGAGGACATCTGCCGCCGCGAGTTTCCGCCCTTTGTCGCGCTCACGCCAGACCATCATTCGCTCTGCCATTTCGCCGAAGAAGTTTATTCGACTTCAAAGCGCGAGCGTGAAGCGCGCGCGGGAGCGCGGTCACAGGAACAGGTTCTCGACCTTGAATAGGGACACTTGAAAAACATTCTATGAGCAGCCAACCGATTGACAGTGCCGCCAACAGGCAAATGCCGCCGCCGCTTCAGCCCGCCGAAGGGAGCGAGCTGATTGCGATTCGTGACCTCAAAGTCCATTTTAACCTGGGGGGCGGCACGTTCCTGGACAAGCTGGTTGGCGGAAGCCCCGTCCGGCGCGTCGTCAAGGCAGTGGACGGCGTGTCAATAGATATTTATCCGGGCGAGACTCTGGGTTTGGTTGG
>JACMLC010000343.1 GCA_014379795.1 Pyrinomonadaceae bacterium | reverse complement strand
GTAATTTGCCGATCACGCGATTGAAAGTGCGGTCTGTCAATTCTTCCGCGACCGCGCAACCGCGCCACTCGAAAAATTTCAAGAGCCGCGTTCTGATCTCTTCATACAGCTCGCCCGCGCGGGTTCGATCCGAATCGAGCACAGACAGGAACTGCTCGAAACCTTCCGCCGTCAAAGCCCATTTATCAGCCAGCCGCGTAGTCATAAAAGTTTTGCGATGCGTGCGCGAGTGTTCAGTTACCGCCACTTCTCCTGACGAGCCGGCACCAATATATCACCCTTTGCCAATCCGTAGTTTTGGAATTAGTATGAGTCGTAAGTTTTCAAACGATGCCACTCGCATGTTTGGAACAATCATCCATAATCGCTCAAAGTCTACATAAAAACATGGCTCAACCAACTTCCAGACAGACGATGCGAGAAGGCCGGACTGCCTGCTATCTCAAGCTTGTTCTAGCCACCCTCCTCTTGATCTTAACCGGCACGAATCACCTGACGCTGGCGCAACAATCGGCAGTGCCGGAGACTCCCGCGCCGCAGGATGAAAAGCATCTGGCGGCTGAGAAGCTGGTCACGGAAGCAGAGCAGCTGTATGCGAAAGGCACTGCGGAATCAAGACGCACGGCGATAGAGAAATATCAAGAGGCTGTAGCGCTCTTTCACGTCACCGGTCACAAAAAAGAGGAAGCCGATGCGCTTAGTAACATCGGAGCTATCTACAATAGCTTGAGCGAAATGCAGAAGGCCATTGAGTTCTTCCAACAGTCTCTCCCACTGAGGCGCGAGGCGAACGACCGTCCGGGAGAAGCCGTCACACTTAATAATTTTGGCGTGGCCTATCGCTCATTGGGAGAGATGCAGAAGGCGCTTGAATTCTACAACCAGTCGCTCGCGGTCACGCGCTTGACCGGAGACCGCGATAATCAGGCATCCACGCTTAATAATATCGGTGCGGTTTACAGGGCGCTCGGCGAGATGCAAAAGGCTCTGGACGCTTACGCGCAGGCTCTCCCGCTCTTTCACGAGCTGAAGAATGTGCGCGGAGAGGCCGTCACGCTCAGTAACCTCGGCAGCGTTTACAAATCGCTGGGCGAGCGGAACAAAGCGCTTGAGTTTTACAATCAATCGCTTGAAAAAGCGCGTGAGGCGAAGGATCGCCGCATCGAAGGCACGACGCTTAACAATATCGGGGTCGCGCACAGAATACTGGGCGACCTGCCAAAGGCTCTGGAAATTTTCAATCAGGCGTTGGCGCTGCATAAGGCTTCCGGTGATCGTCGCGGCGAGGCCACAGTGGTCACAAATCTTGCGGGCGTGTTCGCCACTTTAGCCGAGCGGCCAAAGGCTTTGGAGTTTTACAGCGAGTCGCTCAAGCTCTGGCGCGCGGTCGGCGACCGTGGCGGCGAAGCCGGAGTCTTGCAGAGCACGGGAGAGGTTCTTTACCTAACTGGCGAAAAAGATAAGGCGCTCGAATATTTCAACGAGGCGTTGCCGCTCAGGCGCAGCGTGCTGGATTACACGGGCGAGGCCGATACCCTTTATCGAATCGCGCGCTCAGAGCGTGACAGAGGCCGCCTACCGGAAGCGCGGCGCGAGATCGAATCCGCGCTGGCAATCGTCGAAACCCTGCGCACAAAAATTACCAGCCCGGACCTGCGCGCCTCATACTTCTCAACCGTCCAGCAGTATTACGACTTTTACATCGCCCTGCTGATGCAGTCGCACGCGCAGGCTCCCACCAACGGGCATGATATGGAAGCCTTCAACGCGAGTGAAAAGGCGCGTGCGCGCAGTCTGCTTGAGCTGTTGGAAGAAGCCCGCGCGGATATTCGTCAGGGCGTTGCCCCCGCGTTGCTTGAGCGCGAAGACGCTTTGCAGGATTTGTTGAATGCGAAAGCCGAACGCCAGACGCGCCTGCTGAGCGGCAAGCACACAAAAGAGCAGGCGGAAGCGATGGCTCAAGAACTGGCTGCGCTGCTGGACGAATACACGCAAATTCAGGCGCGCATCAAACAGGCCAGCCCGCGTTACGCGACGCTCGCGCAGCCGCCGACACTCACTTTAAAAGAAATTCAGGAACAGACGCTCGATGCCGACACGATGCTTTTGGAGTACAAGCTGGGCGAAGAGCGCAGCTTTCTCTGGGCTGTCACGCGCAACGCATTCCGCAGTTACGATTTGCCCAAACGCACAGAGATCGAAGCGGCTGCGCGCAACGTCTATGAACTGCTCACGGCGCAGAACCAATATCCGGCAGGCGAAACCACGCAGCAAAGACAGGAGCGTCTGCGGCAGGCCGGAGAAAAGTATCAAACGGCGGCAGCCAATTTGAGCCGGATGCTGCTTGGCCCGCTCGCCTCCCTGCGCGGCACGAAACGCCTGCTCATTGTCAGCGACGGCGCATTGCAGTACATCCCCTTCTCCGCTTTGCCAGACCCGGCGACCGGCGAGAGCGCAAGTGGAAGCGCGAACGGACAGCCGCTGATCGTGAATTACGAGATTGTCAGTCTGCCTTCCGTCTCCGTCATCTCCGAAATCAGGCGCGACCGCCGGGGCGTGCGCCGTGCGCCGCAAGACCTGGTGGCAGTGATCGCCGATCCGGTCTTTGATAAAGAAGATGTCCGTGTCCGAAAACGCCAAACGGGCGCGACGGGCAAGACGACTGCATCAAGCCCGCCGCCAAGCCTTAATACACCCGTCAAAACTTCTGCTGCCTCGACTCCCGGCGCGTCCGAATTTGAACGCGCCGTCATTGAAGCGGGAGCCACAGAGGAGGCATTAGCCGTCCCGCGTCTTCTCTTCTCGCGCCGGGAAGCGCAGGCCATTCTGGCCCTTGCACCCAACGGCAAGAGCATGGCCGCGCTTAACTTTAATGCCAGCCGCGCGACCGCAACCAGCGCGCAGCTCTCGCGTTATCGCTATGTGCATTTCGCGACGCACGGGCTATTGAATAGCCAGCATCCTGAGCTTTCAGGCATCGTCCTCTCG
>JACMLC010000342.1 GCA_014379795.1 Pyrinomonadaceae bacterium | reverse complement strand
GGAACAATAGTGATATCTGTATAGACGGGCAATATCCAACGGAGAAGTGTGGTTTGAGGAACGAAATGGTACCCTCATGCGACGTCTTTGGGAATGTTCAGATGATAGAGGAATGCCTGTAAGCTGCTATTTAACAGCAGCTTACAAGCGATGGAAATTATGATTGTCCCGAAACGCTAGTTATGGTTGCCCCAAATCGCCAATTACGGTTGTCCCGTAGGCGCTACTTTATTTTAACTGAACAAAAATCCGTCGCGGCGAATTAGCTATGCGTTGCGAGTTTGCCGATCAGGGTGAAGAGCGGTAGATACATGGCAACCACGATGGAGCCGATGGTGATGCCGAGAAAGCCGATCAGGAGTGGCTCCATCAAGGTCAGTAGATTGGCGATGGCGGCGTCTACTTCCTGCTCATAAAAGTCTGCGACCTTGCCGAGCATCGCGTCGAGCGCGCCGGTCTGTTCGCCGATGCCGACCATCTGCGCGACCATGTGCGGGAAGACATTGGTGGCCTTCAAAGGCTCGACAAAGCTTTCGCCGCGTTCAACGCCCATGCGCACTTTCGTGATGGCCTCTTCGATGACGACGTTGCCGGAAGTGCGCGCCGTGATGTCTAAGGATTGCAGGATAGGCACGCCCGAAGAGAGCAGGGTTGAGAGCGTGCGCGAAAAGCGTGCGACCGCAATCTTGCGCAGGATGATGCCGAAGATCGGGAGCTTTAAGAGCAGCTTGTCTATCTTGTAACGCCCGCCCGGAGTCTTGTAGTAAAAACGCACCGCGATAGCCGTCCCGACGGTGATAAGCAGCATGGCGAGGCCGCCCCACCCGGCTAGAAAGCTGCTGATGCCGGTCACGATGCGCGTCGGCAAGGGCAGTTGCTCTCCCGGCCCCAAGAGGCCGATAAAGATATTTTCGAACTGCGGAATGACGACGATCATGATGACTGCGATGGCCGCAATCGCCATCACGATCACCGCCGCCGGATAGATCAAAGCGGAGATGACATCGCGCTTGAGCTTGACCATCTTCTCAATAAAGGTCGAAAGACGCTGGAGAATCAGATCAAGAATACCGCCCGTCTCTCCCGCTTCGACCATGTTGGTAAAGAGGTGGTCGAAAACGTTCGGATGACGCGCCATCGCCGCCGCTAGGGTCGAGCCTTCTTCCACGTCCTGCCGCACCTGATTCAAGACTGCCTGAAAGTGCTTGTTCTCCTGCGCCTGCGAGAGGATGTCCAGACACTGCACGAGCGGCAAGCCAGCATCAATCATCACTGAGAACTGGCGCGTAAAGATGGACAGCTCTTTGGACTTGACCTTCTTGCGGCTGCCGAGCTTGGGAATGCTCATCTCGCGCCCCTTCTCTTTGACGGAGGTGAGCGTGACCTGCTCGCGGCGCAAGAGCTGGCGCAAGGCTTCCCGGTTATCTGCGACGCGCTCGCCGACGACCGTTTCGTTCAGTCGGTTGCGGCCTTTGAAGACGTAGGTTGGCATGTTCGTGAAACTCCAGTTAGGAAATTTTAGATTTTAGATTTGCGATTTGCGATTGGAATAAGCCAGCAAGTTTTTTTCTTCAATCGCAAATCGCAAATCTAAAATCGCAAATAATTTATCTAGTGCCCGGGCGCGTGCCGACGGGGCGGGCTTGCGCGTAAGGGCTTGGGTGCGGTTGCGGCGGCGCGCCCGGTCTGGGCGGCATCGGCATTCCGGGACGCGGTGCGCCTCCATTAGCGTTGCCCATGTTGAGACCTGAGCCGCGATCAATCAGGTCTTTCAGCTCATCCGTATTGGAGGAGCGCTGCATGGCCGTGTCGAGCGAGATCAGGCGTTTGTGAAAGAGCGTGGCGAGAGACTGGTTAAAAGTCTGCATGCCGTACTTGTCCTGTCCCGTCTGCATCATGGAATAAATCTGATGGACTTTATCTTCGCGGATCAGGTTTCGGATGGCCGAGTTGGGAACCAAGATTTCCAGAGCCATCGCGCGGCCTTTGCCGTCTGCTTTGGGAAGCAAGGCCTGACACATGATGCCTTCCAAGACGAGCGAGAGCTGTGCGCGAATCTGCGCCTGCTGGCCGGAAGGGAACACGTCTATGATGCGGTTGATGGTCGAGGCTGCGGAGTTGGTGTGCAAGGTCGCGAATGTTAAGTGACCCGTCTCTGCAATTCGCAGCGCCGACTCGATGGTTTCAAGGTCGCGCATTTCGCCGACCAGCACCACGTCCGGGTCTTGACGCAAAGCCGTGCGCAACGCCTCCGCAAAGCCGTGCGTGTCCGCGTTGACTTCGCGCTGGTTAATCAGGCAGTTCTTGTGATTGTGCAAAAATTCAATCGGGTCTTCGATGGTCAGGATATGCTCGTGACGATCAATGTTGACTTTGTCAATCATCGCCGCGAGCGTCGTGGACTTGCCGG
>JACMLC010000341.1 GCA_014379795.1 Pyrinomonadaceae bacterium | reverse complement strand
GTTACTGCGCCGCATCGTCTTCGCGCAGGAGGACGAGCGCCGCCGCATCGCGCGCGAGATGCACGACCAGTTCGGGCAGCAGTTGACCGTGCTCAAACTGAAACTCGATCTGGTTAAAGAAGATTGCGGCGAGCATGAGAACCTGTGCGAACAGGTTGAAGTATTACAGACGATTGCCAGACAACTCGACGCGGATGTGGAACACATGGTCTGGGAAATGCGCCCGACCGCGCTCGACGATCTCGGATTACAGGCCGCGCTTTCCAGCTACATCAAGAATTGGTCAAAACATGTCGGCATTCCCGTTCAACTGCATGCGAGCGGAATGGATAAAAATCGCTTAACGCCGGAGGTCGAAACCGCTCTCTATCGCATCGCGCAGGAAGCCCTTAACAACGTCGCCAAACACGCCGCAGCCAAAAACGTCGCGGTCGTGCTCGAACGCCGCACCGACCAGGTCTCGCTCATCATCGAAGACGACGGCGTAGGTTTCGACTTGCAGCAGGTGTTGGGGGTTGACGCCGAAGGAGTCGGGCTGATCGGCATGCGCGAACGTGCCGCGCTCATCGGCGGCACGTTCGAGATTGAATCGCAGCCGGATAAAGGCGCAACTGTGGTCGTGCGGATTGCCGCGCCGCCGCTGGAGACGGGAGAGACAGATGAATAAGCTCCGCATCCTGTTAGCCGAGGATCACGAGACGATCCGCGACGGGCTGAAACTTCTGGTCAACAACCAGCCCGACATGGAGATTGTCGGCGAAGCAGATAACGGGCGCGTCGCCGTGCAGCTCGCGCAGGAACTTCTGCCGGATGTCGTCGTGATGGATGTTTCGATGCCGGAGCTAAACGGTCTGCAAGCGACGAAGAAGCTGAAGCAGCAAAGCCCGCAAGTGAAGGTCTTGACCCTGACGCGCCACACGGACGACGGCTACTTGCAACAACTGCTTCAGGCGGGCGTGAGCGGTTATGTGCTGAAACAGAGCAAGTCTGCGGAACTGCTGCGCGCGATTCGCGCCGTCGCCGCCGGTCAGACATATCTCGACCCGGCGATTACCGAAAAGGCTGTCACTCAAATTCGTGGCGGCAGACGAGCCGCTCGCGGCGCATCCCCGGACGCGAATTTGAGTGAGCGCGAGGCGGAAGTCCTGCGCCTCATCGCATGGGGTTACATCAACAAAGAGGTGGCCGCACGCCTCAACCTGAGCGTCAAAACCGTAGAGGCTCACAAGGCCAACGCGATGCGTAAAATGGGCATGAAAAGCCGTGTTGACATCGTGAGCTACGCACTGCTGCAAGGCTGGCTGCAAGACACTTAGATCGTCTGATAAAACTCAGCCACAGAGGCACAGAGACACAGAGCAGGATAAATGGATGAAGAAAATGCTAAATGAAATGTCTGGTGTTATCTCCGTGCCTCTGTGTCTCTGTGGCTAATCTTTAGTTAGGAACTCTTAAGACATTCTGAACTGCTTCGGTTTACCCTCTCATCATTAGGGTAAAACCCTTGCTCATTTCACCCATCTTCCTAATATCCAAAACTCTCCGCATAAGTTAAAACTAAAGCCATTAGTCCAAGCGAGAAAGCGCAAACTCCTTTTGCAGTGCCGGAGAAAGCGTTTGACGGTTAGCTATCTCGTCTTCTGAGACGAGACGGCAGAACGAACACGGGGGGAAAAGAGGTGAAGTCCCGTCATGGGACTTCACCCTTCCGTTCAAGCTCCAATTGGTTTTTGATCGCAGCAGCGAAATGCGGTTCGCTCACACAATTTCCGCACTCTCCCATCATGACAACCACAGTAAGTTACAGCCAAACATCCGGCTCAAATGCAAAAGCTCAACCTGCGCCTCTACCGTCGCAAGCTTCCAAAGCGTGTGTACTGGTAGTGGAAAATCATGAAGACACGCGCTTCATGCTCAGAACAATGCTTGAGATGCGCGGCGGCATCAGCGTGGTCGAAGCAGTAAACGGCGAGATGGCGATTGCGCTGGCAGAGAACGTGCGGGTTGACCTGATCCTGATGGATACAGACCTCCCTCTGCTCGACGGATATACGGTGACGCAGCGCATTCGTGAGCTTTTCTCCACGCATAAAATCCCGATTGTCATCCTCTCCGGCCACGCGCAGCCGTCGGCTGAAGCTAAGGCGTTTGCCGCAGGCTGCACAGATTATCTCGTCAAGCCGTTTGCCTTAGGCGAACTCGGCAGCGTGCTGGAACGATACCTTTCAGAGGGCAAAGCACAATAGTTAAGCGGAAAACAAGATTGGATGGGGATTTTTACTTTATGAGCAGTATGATTTTTTCACGACAAAAACTCTTCGGCTTGCTCGAACTCGACGCGGTGGGGACGGTGCTGTATTCCAGACTGGAAGGCGACGACAAGTTAAATGGTCTGGCGGCAGACGTGGAGGGATATAACTTCTTCTCCGAAGTCGCCCCCTTCCTGAACGTCGAAGAGTTTCACCAACGGCTAGACAATTTCTATCGGAGCCGCGAGCAGGCGAACAGCTTTGTCTTTAGCTGCGCCTACGCAGACGGCGCAGTGCCGGTCAGAGTCCTTTTGGCGCGCATCAGCGAACGGACAAACGGCGACCACACAAAATCTTTGCTCGTGCATATCAAGAAAGCCGATTAGCTTTTTATCAAGAAAGATAAACGACATGCCGAAAATTAAATTGCGTGAGCACGGCGTCTATGCGCTGCCGGACAAAAGGGAGTTCATCGTGCGCCGGAGCAGAAGTGATGAGTACAGCCTCTATCCTCCACAGGGTTTGAAGAGATTAGAGTTTGCAGAGTACCGTCTGAACACAGAGGGGCGCATCATTAGTAGGGGCATGCCCACTCGCTGGCGCGCCGAAGATTTAACCGATACGGGACAGACAGTTAAAAGGTTATAGGTCGGGGGTGTTCACTCAATACCGGATGGCGTTTCATAAGAGCAGAGAGTATCAATGGCATCGCCTCGCAGGTCTATTGAGCTTCGCACACGCGGTCGGGTCAGCACGGCTCTCGTCAAGCGCATCGCACACGGAGACGAGTCCGCTTTCGCCACGCTCTACGATACGACATGCGGGTTAATCTACGGATTGTTATTGCGGATGCTCGGCAACTCTGAGACGGCTGAACAAGTTTTGGCGGCTGTCTATCAAGAGGCGTGGGCGCAAGCCGCCACATACGACGAGAAGCGCGAAGAGCCGTTGAGGTGGTTGATTACGCTGGCGCGCCATCGCGCTATTGTTCGACTGAGCGCGGACAGTCAAGAGCGTCAGGCGGGTCTCTTGAAAATAGCCGGACGCACCCTGACGACCAATCCCAAAACGGACGAGATGATTTCCGAACCGCAGAGAATCGTGCGCGAGGCGCTTGCCGCGCTTCCGCCTGCACAACAACAAATAATCGAGCTGGCTTACTTCTCCGGCCTGCGTCAAAACGAGATCGCCGCGCAGCTCGGTCTCTCGCTTCAGTTGGTGCAGACAGGGATGCGAGCCGGGATGATGAGACTGCGCGAGTCGCTTATCGCTGTCGGTGAGACCCACTCAGCATAAAAGATTTAATCCGCGCATCAAGGATGAGAAGAGCGAGGGCAAGAGCGAATCAAGCCGCAGCTTTGCTTACTTCTGAGGTCGAGAAAGTTTTGGCTCTGATATAAGCTTCGAGCGCGATGCGCGTCACCGCGCTCAAGGTCTTAAACGTGTCCGGCTTGTTCTGCTTCATCTCAAGCAATCGCTCATAAAAAGGATTGCTCTCGAAACCGATTGCGCTCCCGGCTGGCTTGCTTTCAATCTTATTTCGCTTTTTCATCTCAAAGTTTCCCCCTCACTCACAAATTTCATATACAGAAGTAGCCATTAAGACGCGAGAGAGCAGCCGCCGGGTTGCCGCTTTGAGATGGCAATTTAGGTCAGAACCGCCTGCGGTAGCGGGCGGGTCTTCAATGATGAGAACCCGCCCGCTACCGCAGGCGGTTCTGACCGCAATCCGCTTTAGCGTTCCAGTGATTCTCTGTCCCACTTCGCAAGATTTGCGCCCGCCTCATACGTGCTTTGCAGGAACTCCATCAAATCTTCTTCGGGCGATTCCGATTGCCGGACATCGTCATACTTCAGGACAAACTCGGACATCTCTTTACTGTAGAACGCTTGCCCGGGACGGATCGCCTGTGCGCTCAAATCGTCTGGCGCAGGAGCCGTGTAAGAATAAAAGGCAGGGGTCTGAAGCGGCCCCGCTCCCGGCCAGAATCCGTGGCTGATGACTTCGTGCGAGTAAGCTTCGCGTGTAATCGCGTCCGCCCCAACGCGCTCCGGCGCGCGCCTGCCGGAAAACCGCGTCACGGCCAAGTCAAAGCTGCCCCAGAAGAAATGCACAGGGCTGACTTTGCCGATAAAGCGAGCGCGGAACTCCTCGAAAACTTTGCAAGATTGAACCAGTATGCGCCAGAAGCGATTCGCGTATTCCGCATCATAAGCAGCATGCACGTCATCCTTCTCAAACGGAATCGGGTTCTCGATCTCGACGGGCGTCGTCCAAATCTTGATCTCGATTCCAAGCTCGCCGAGCGTGCTCATGACTTCATGATAAAAGTCTGCGACCGTGCGCGGCGCCAGTGCGATGGTGCGCGTTTCGCCGTCATCGCATTTGATTAAAAGCTGATGGTCTATGAAATCAAAGTCTATCTCAAAAGACCTCTCGCCGTAGGGCATGGCGGACGTGGTTAGGCCCCGTGCAGTCACATAGAGCGGCACGTTCCACCAGTGATTGACGAGCGGCGTTTGCGCCAGACGAATCTTGCCGACGACCTGCGTCCACATGTGCAGCGTCGCATAGGTATCCTGCCACTCTGCCAGAGGCAGCTCAGGCCAAACGTTCGTCTTCAGAGAGTTATTTTCCATGATGAGTTACCCCTTGCGGCATCCGACCTTCTACTCAATTACAAAGAAATGACGGTCCTGTGAAGTTAAGAGAAAGATGCAAAAGTAAGGGAAGGCGCTTCCCCTACTCTGCGAGTGAGCGCGACCGGCGGCGGTTGTCGGCTTTGACCTGAAGAACGCCGCGTTGCGCTTAAGTGTCGCGGCTTCTGGTCAGTATGGCTGGAATCTTTTCGTGCGCGGCGAAGTTCTGGGCTTGATTCCGGGCATCGTGCCATGCTCGCCCGCGCGCAAGTAGGTCGTGTCTCTGATGCCGCAGGTCACCTTGAAATAGGCGTCGAGCACCTGGCTCAGAGCGACTTCCGACATCCCCGCGTAATTGAACATGATGCTGTTGATGGCCGCAGCGCGCGCCTCCTGATACTCCCAGCGATGAGTCCTCTGGAATCTATTTTCCTCGGCATCGAACTCCAGGTGGATCATCCCGTGGTTGCGCGACTTGCCGCCGTTGAAGTCCGCCGTCACGATGATGACCGGCGCGTCGTCTGTGTGGTAGTTGGTCACACCGGGACAGAGGAAGTCGCTGCCGCCGCCGAATTTTCGCAGCCCGCTGGTGTAGAAAAAGCAGTGATCGGGGATGATGTGATGGCCTGTGTAAATGCCGCCCTCCGAGAGCGCTTCGAGTTCTGAGGTGTGCCTCGCAACATCCCTATAAGCGCAGATGTCCCATTCAGCCATGTTAGTTTTCTCCAAAAGGAAGCCTGACTCTAGCCGCTTTTTATACGAGCCGGCAGATCGTGAGCGCAGCGAGGGTCGCGCTGCTGAAGGCACTCTTTTAACCCCCGCGTGCGCCCTAAGTCAATAGTGTCTGCGAACTCTCTTCACCACAGAACAGGCGCACCAGCTTTAGGGGCTGTGCGCCTGTTCTGGGGTGATCACTGTCCTCACCCCAGAAACTCACCGCCTTCACGGTCGCACGGCGCTGCACAAGTGAAGCTTGTCGGGAAAGCTTCAGCGCACACGCACGATAACGTCGTTCGCTTGCAGGGAATTGCCGGTCGCGCGTTGCAATTCAGCGATGGCTTTATTTAAATCCGTCTGCGCACGCAGCTCATTGCCGCGCGCGGTCGTGAGCGCGGTCTGACGCTCAAGCACTAGAAAGAGCGTTGACTGCCCGGCATCGAACCTGCGCTGCTCGCTCGCGTATTGCTGCTCGGAAGCGTTGCGTGCGGCGGCGGCGGCGCGCAGCCTTGATTCTACCGTGCGGACAATTTGCAAAGCGTTGCGCACGTCCACCTGTATCAACTGCTCTAGCTGCTCGCGCTGCGTCTGGATGCGCCCGCCCTCGACGAGCGAGCGGCCAAGCTGCGCCTCAGCCGTGCGATTCCAGAGCGGGATATTCAACTGCACCCCGACGCGAAAGTTGTTGTAGCGATTCGCGCCCAGATTCAAGAGCGATTGCCCGTAACCGCCAAGCAAGTCTCCCTGAACCGCCAGCGGCGGCGTAGCAGGCAGTGGCTGCAAGCCGTTCAGAATGGAAAGCTGGTTGATACGGTCGCGCAGTTGTGCGTTCGTGCTGTTAAGAATGTTGCTCGCGTTGGGATTCAATGTTCCGGCGAGGCCGACCACGCCGTAGCTGCCGATTAAATCAATCTGCGGCTTGGTCTGCTCGCGGAAATAACGCTGGTCAATCTGATTTATCTCGCGCAGGACTTCGGACTGTTTCAGCTCCGGGCGATTTTCCACCGCCGCCTGCATCGCGTCTTCCAGAGAAATCAAGGGCGGCGTCAAATCAACCGCATCGGTCGGGACAAGCGAAACGTTCCAGATCGCCGCGTCTCGATTTTCGGCAATCAGATTTTTCAAATTATTCTCGGCGCGCGAGACATCTTCGAGCGCGGTGTAGACGCTCTGTTCAAAGCCGGAGACCTGCGCGTCCGCCGCAACCACATCAATCGGCGCGAGCAAGCCTTCCTGTACGAGTCGCTTGTTATGCTCAAGCTGCAAGCGCGCGTCGCGCACGGCGTCGCGTTGTATCTGCAAGTTGCGCAGCGCGTAAACCAAATCCCAGTAAGTGCGCTGCACCGATGTGATGGTCTCAATCGTGCGCTGGCGAAACTGCGCATCCGTCAGAGACAAGCTTTTTTTCGCGACCTCTATCTGTCGGCGATTGATGTCAAAGCCGAATCCGCGCCAGAGCGGTTGCGTATAGCTAAAGGTCAAAGCGGTCGGATACTGCGGATTGATCGCCGTGAATTGATTGTTGGTGATAAGGCGAATGCTGGAAAAGTCCACGCGATAACCGCCGCCGTATTTCGGCGCGAGTCCTTCGAAGCGAACAGTGCCGGTGTAATCTGATTGGACGACTTCGCCGGTCGAGCTGCCGCTTAAAAAACTGGCCGAAGGCGTCACGCTGCGCTCGTAATAAGAGAGCGAGGTCAGGCGCGGATCGTAAATGCCGCGCGCTCCTTTTAAGTCAAACTCTGCAATCTTGACGTTCGAGCGCGCGACTTCTATGTCCTTGTTGTTGACGAGCGCCATCTCTAAGGCTTCGCGCAGAGAGAGCGGTTTCTGGTCGGCAAGGTCAACGCCGACGCGCGACATCTCAGGCAAAGGCCGCTGCGGAGCCTGATAGTCGGGCGCAATCGCTGGTACATCCGGCAAGAGTTCCTGCGGCGCGGGGCTGGCGACGCTCTCGCGTCCCGGCGTGCGCGTGAGGGGCGGAGCGGTAATCGTTTGTCCCGGCACAATTGTTTGTCCCGGCTGAATATTTGAAGCGGGCGCAGTGGGCAACGAACCGCCGCTCGAAGGCAAGCTGTCCGATGTCGGGATGCTCTGCGCAGGCGGCTGGCTCGTCGGCGCACCCGTCTGTTGCTGCGCAGACGCAATAACCGGCAGGCACAACAGCATGCCTGTCATCAACACGCGATAAATATGTTGCCTTGTTCTCATAAGCTTAAAGATGATGCCAATCAAAATTCACCGCAAAGACTCTAAAGAAGTAAAAAGGTAAAAGGTAAAAGGTAAAAGTTAAGACAAAAGCTTTTAAAAAGTTGGTTTCCGCCTTCCTTTTGCCTTTTACCTTTTACCTTTTTACTTTCTCTAATTTCCTTTCATCAATCCCAACAACGATGC
>JACMLC010000340.1 GCA_014379795.1 Pyrinomonadaceae bacterium | reverse complement strand
TGAAGCAGATTCTTCCCGCTTGCGTTGAAAAAAATATACGCGTCACGGCCAACGCAGGGGGCGTCAACGTCGAAGGCTGCGCCGAAGCCGTGCGCGGCGTGGCGCGCGAGCTGGGGCTTAGCGGAAAATTTCGTATCGGTCTCGTCACCGGCGACGACATCATGGATCGCCTTGATGAGATGCTCTCGCGCGGGATAGAGCTGCGCAACATGGATACGGAAGAACCGCTCTCGACCGTGCGCGACCACATTCAGAGCGCGAATGTTTACCTTGGCGCGTGGCCGATGGTCGAAGCCCTCAATCAAGGCGCGCGGATTGTCATCACCGGGCGCGCAACCGACACGGGATTGACGCTCGCTCCTATCATTCACGAGTTCGGCTGGAAGGAAGATGAGTGGGACAAACTCTCTGCCGGAACCATCGCCGGACACATCATCGAATGCGGAGCGCAAAGCTCCGGCGGTAATTGCCAGTACGACTGGCGCAACATTCCAGACCTGACCAACGTCGGTTTCCCCATCGTCGAAGCAGAGCCTGACGGCACGTTCGTCGTCACCAAACATGAAGGCACAGGCGGGCGCGTCAGCGTCCCTACTATCAAAGAACAACTGCTTTACGAGATGGGCGACCCGCACGAATACCTCACGCCCGATTGCGTCGCCGATTTTACGTCTATCAATTTGGAAGACGCCGGACAGGATCGCGTGCGCGTTCACGGCATCAAAGGACGCCCCGCGACTGAATTTCTGAAAGTCTCAATCAGCTATACCGCCGGATATAAAGCTGTCGGCACGCTCGTCTATTCATGGCCTGACGCTTACGACAAAGCGCAGGCGGCGGATAAAATCCTGCGCGGTCGGCTCGAACGTCTTGGCCTCAGCTTCGATAAGATTTTGACAGAATACGTCGGCGCGAACGCGACGCACGGGCATCTGGCGGGCGAGCCTTCGCCCGATCTGGCGGAAGTGCAACTGCGCGTCGGCGTGCGCGGCTCTGACCGCAAAGCCGTCGAAAGATTTACCAAAGAGATTGCGCCGCTGATTCTGACAGGCCCGCCCGGCGTGACGGGTTTTGCCGGAGGCCGCCCGAAAGTTGAAGAGATCGTCGCCTACTGGCCTGCGCTGATTCCGAAATCCGAGATCGAGCCGCGCGTGGAAGTGAGGGAAGCTTGAGCCGCGAGACGGAGAGCGACATAGAGATACAGGAACTCGCGGACAAGCTCGAAACGTCCGTGTCTTTAAGCTCCTTGTCATCGCGTCTTGAAGAGTTCGCATGGACACGCATTGAGTCCGAGACGATTGCCGATTGCCGCGTCTTTCAGGTCAGGCGCGACCGCAGCCGCAGCCCGCGCGACAGCCGCATCGAGCATGATTTTTATTGCATCGAAGCCCCCGACTGGATCAACATTGTGCCCTTGACCGCGCACAATGAAGTAGTGATGATCGAGCAGTACAGGCATGGAAGCGATGAAGTGACGCTTGAGATTCCGGGCGGCATGGTTGACGCGGGCGAATCGCCCCAAGACGCCGCAGCCCGCGAGCTTTTGGAAGAGACTGGCTACGCGCCGCGCGAAGTTTTATTCTTAGGCAAAACGCGCCCGAACCCCGCGATTCAAAATAACTGGATACACACATATCTCGCGCGCGATGTCACATTTCAAAGCGAGCCAGTTTTTGATTCAACAGAGCATACGGTCGTGCGCCTCGTGCCGCTCGCGGATGTGCCCGCGCTGATTGCTGACGGCACGATTAATCACTCGCTCGTCGTCGTCGGCTTTCATTGGTTATCGCTTTACCAGCGCGAACTTGCTCCGGTTGAGTAATGTTTCATCGCTGTTTTATGATAGTTGAAATTGATGGCTTGCAGGCAAGAGGAATTGGCGAAATGAAGTTGCGAACTTTTACGGCGATTCTCCATAAAGAAGAAGATTTGTATGTTGCAGAATGTCCTGAAGTTGGTACTGTTAGTCAGGGATACACTATTGAAGAAGCCCTCGCTAACTTGAAAGAAGCTACACAACTTTATCTGGAAGAATTATCTTAACCGGGAGACTGCGGCAATTAAGCCGCGCCGCTTGATGTCATGCAAATTCAATTAACCAAACTTGCGCACGCGCGTTCGGGTGATAAGGGTGACACGGCCAACGTCGGCCTCATCGCGCTCCGCGATGAGTTCTATCCTTTGCTCGTCCGCGAAGTCACAGCCGAGCGCGTTAAAGCGCATTTTCAAGGCATCTGCAAAGGCGATGTAAAGCGTTTTGAGCTGCCGAATCTCTCCGCGCTCAACTTTCTCTTGCACGAAAGCCTAGACGGCGGCGGCACGCTCTCGCTGATGACGGACGCGCAAGGGAAGACTTTCTCCACCGCGCTTCTCAGAATGGAAATCGAAGTGCCGGATGAGGAAGCGCAATCGCTCGGCATCTGAACTTTATGAGTTGATGAAAAAAGCTGAAACAGCATTTCTCTCAATACTCATCACTTATCACTCATCACTCTTTACTGTCTTTTTATGAGCGAAGCTTTAATTGATATTAATTCCATCCAGCACGGTTACGCGCAGATCGGCGGCGTGCGGCTGCATTACGCGCAGCACGGGAGCGGCGAGCGGCTCGTTGTCCTGCTACATGGTTTTCCGGAATGCTGGTACTCGTGGCGGCATCAACTGGTCGCGCTGGGCCAGCATTACACGGTCGTTGCGCCGGACATGCGCGGCTATAACCTGAGCGATAAGCCGCCGCGTGTCGAAGATTACACGCTTGACCGTTTGGCGGATGATGTGACCGGGTTGATACGACACTTGGGAAGAAAAGAAGCTGCGGTTGTGGGGCATGATTGGGGCGCGGGCGTCGCGTGGGCTGTGGCATCGAAGCATCCCGAATATGTTTGGCGACTCGCTGCGCTGCAAGTTCCGCCGCTCGCGGTCTGGCTCAAGAACA
Organism: Pyrinomonadaceae bacterium; assembly: GCA_014379795.1. Classification (GTDB taxonomy): domain Bacteria; phylum Acidobacteriota; class Blastocatellia; order Pyrinomonadales; family Pyrinomonadaceae; genus JACMLC01. The sequence continues at coordinate 41 of JACMLC010000340.1, read as the reverse complement.
TGACCTTCAAGCAGGCTTTGAGAAGCTGGTACATGCTCTTC
>JACMLC010000339.1 GCA_014379795.1 Pyrinomonadaceae bacterium | reverse complement strand
TCGTGTAAACGGAAGTTTTAAAACGATAATCGGGCGTCAAGCGGTCAAGCGCGGCAGCCACCGTGTAAATCTTCATCACCGAAGCCGGATGAAGAAGTTTTATCGCATTCTCTTCAAACAACACGCGCCCCGTTTCGAGCGAGACGGCTTTGACGGCCACCTGCGCGGGCGCAAGCTCCGCGCGCCTGAGTATCTCTTGAATGCGTGCGCGCAATTCTTCGACAGTCTTCGGCGCGCTCTTGCCCGCAGCGAGCGGCGCGGATGAAGCAGCGGCGGGCGTGACTTCGACACGCCGCTCTCTTTGTTGCTCACCTTGCGCGCGAAGGCTCTGGGTCGCGCTCAAGCACAGAGCGAAGAGTAAAAGCAGGGAGATAAATTTACGTGTGTATCTTTGTTTCATCATTGCTTTAAAGGAAACGAATCGCTTTCTTTTAAGACGCTGTCAATCGCGTTTGTCACGCGCTCGACGGAAACGCGGCGAATACATTCCGGCGCTTCGAATTCCAGACAGGTGTAGCCGGGACAAGGCTGGCACGGCAACTCTTCGCGAACGATTAAAGCGGGCGCAGCCGCCCAGGGTCGCCAGTGCGCGACGTTGGACGAGCCAAAGATGACTACGGACGGGCAACGCACTGCGGCTGCGATGTGCGCGATGCCGCTGTCGTTGCCAACAAAGAGACGCGCACGCGCCGCCAGCGCGGTCACTTCCGGCAACTTCAGGTCTGCGAAAGCTTTGATTGACGCGCGCGAGTGTTGTTGCAACGCGGCGATGACATGCGCTTCGTTGGGTGCGGCGATGGCGACGGGAGCAAGGCCGCGCTCATGCAAATCTTCCGCGATGCGCGCAAAGTTTTCCGCAGCCCACTGCTTTGTCTCAAACGCCGCCGCCGGATGAATCAAAGCGAGCGTTGCTTCATCATCCAAACCTGCGGCGCGCAGTTTCGCGTTGATGCTCGCAGCCGCTTCCGGCGTCACAGCGAGGCGCGTCCGCGGCAGATCGCTGACTGGCACGCCCGTCCAGCCGGGCAGGGCCAGTTGCGCTTCGACCGAATGCAGATTTTCTCTGCCCCACAACTCGAACGGATGCGGCGCAGCGTGATTATAAAGACGGCTGTAACGATACTCCTCATAGCCTACGCGATGCGTTGCGCCCGAAGCGCGCACGAGAAAAGTCGAGGTCGTTCCGCCGTGAAGATTATATGCCACGTCATAACGCGCGTTTCGCAGGGCGCGTGCGACGCGGGCACGCCCCGCCGCGCTTTTTCTCTCAACCGTGATGACGTTATCTACATCATTAAAACCTGCCAGGAGCGGCGCGACCCAATCTTCCAAGAGCACGTCTATCTGCGCTTCCGGCAAAAATCTGCGCAACGCATACAGCGCGGGAGTCGCCAGCACTGTATCGCCAATCGAGCGCAGCCGCACGACCAAGACCTTTCGCACACTCTGCCAGTCCCAGCGCGCGGGCGCGAGCGGCTGCGGCGCGCTCACGACCTGCTCAGAGTGATGCGCGAAGGCGGGCTGAAAGCGCGGCTCGCTCTCAGGATTTTTGCGCAGGCTCTTCATTCTCTATGGTCGCTTCGTCAACCAGCATCACCGGAATGTCATCACGAATCGGATAGACGCGCTTGCACTCCTGACATTTCAAGCCGCTGCCGTCCGCTTTCAAATCCACTTTGGCCTTGCACGCAGGGCACGCCAGAATCTCTAACAACTCAGGACTAATCGCCATAATTTTAAAACCCCTTCTCGTTGATATACCGGGCAAGCTTAACAAAAAAAAGTGATAAGTGATAAGTGATGAGTGATAAGAAAAAGAAATAGCATTTCTCTTATCACTTATTACTCATCACTTATCACCTTCTTTCCGTCTTCATGCGCATGCCATGCTTTGGGCGGAGGGTGATGACCGGATGGAGCGCGACCGGATGAGAGGGCACGAGGCGCAGCCGCCACGCTCGCGCGAGCGTAGCGATTAATAGGATGCCTTCCATCCACGCGAAGCCTTCGCCGATGCAGCGTCTGGGGCCGCCGCCAAATGGAAAGTAAGAATAAACGGGTCTCGATTCGCGCGCCTCTTGCGTCCAACGTTCGGGGTCAAAGCGCGTAGCATCCGGGAAAAATCTTTCGTCGCGGTGCAAGACGTACTGGCTCAGAAGGACGAGCGAGCGCGCAGGGACTGTGTAACCGCCGACCTCGTAATCGTTGAGCGAGAGTCGCCCGACCGCCCACGCGGGCGGATACAAACGCATCGCCTCGCTCAAGACCATTTCCGTGTAACGCAGCTTCGGCACGTCCTCGACGTTTGGCAACCGCCCGCCCGCCAACACTTCGTCAAGCTCCGCGTGCAGCTTTGCCTCGCTTTCGGCGTTCTGCGACAACAAATAAAAAGTCCACGTCAGAGCATTCGCGGTCGTCTCATGCCCCGCGAGAAAGATGGTCAGAGCTTCGTCGCGCACCTGCTCGTCGGACATGCGCCCGCCGTCGCCCTCTTCGTCCTGCGCCAGCAAGAGCATCGAAAGCAAATCGCCGTGATCTTCGCCGCTCCGTCTGCGCTCGTTGATTAAGCGATAGATGGTCTCATCCAGCCTGTCTCTGGCTTTTTGAAAGCGACGTTTCTGCGGCAATGGAAGCTTTTCCAGCAGCTCCGAGAAAGGCAGGAGCATCGCGTTAAAAAGCTCCATCACGGCATTCAAAGCATCTCCTATCTCTTCAGCTTCGGCTTCGACCTCCGCGTCAAAAAGAGTTTTGCCGACGATGCTCAAAGTCAATTCCATCATCTCGTGCGAGAGGTCTAAGGTCTGGCCGTCCTGCCAGCGCGCGGCTGTCCGCGCTGCATATCCGGTCATCAATTCTGCATAAGCGGCCACACGCGGGCGATGAAAGGCAGGCTGCGCGAGACGACGCTGGCGGCGATGAAACTCTCCCTCGCTGGTCAAAAGCCCTTCGCCCAAAAGACGCTTGGCTCTTTGCAGCGCGCGCCCCTTGATAAAATTCTGGTGATGCGTGACCAGCACGTCCTTCACGTGATCCGGATGGTTGAGAAAATAGACTTCCTGCGGCCCCATCTTGAAATAGACGATGTCGCCATGCTCGCGCGCAGCCGCTTGCAGAAATCCCACAGGGTCGCGGCGAAAGGCTAAGAAGTTAGCCCCCCAAAATTTTCGTTTCGGTCCCGGCGGATAAAGAAGCGTAGTCACTTATGATTCCTCAACTTTTTGTGCGCGTCTGTTTGAATAGTATTGTTTCATTGACATCAGAAGCGGTCAAACTTTTCTCAAACTGCATCTTTCATCCTTTGCCATGTCTTGCTCGCTTGCACGCTCGTGTTATATTTAGATGATAGTAATTTTAAAAGCCTGTCTCCGTAACGGACGGGCGCGGAGAAGAAGAGAATTGTCTTTAGAATTCGCCGTCGAATATCCATGTATGCTGCGTGCGCGGTATGAGGAAAAGCACCTGCGCGCGTGGGGACGCCTGAGCAACATTCACACGCGCCTCACGACCGGAGACACGGTCGCGCCGACGCCCGACAAGCTGCGCTTTATCGAAGACGCGCGCGACGAGGTCGAGTTGTTGCAGGAAGAGTCAATGGTCTGCGTCTCGTGCCCTGCGAGTTTGCCGCAAGAGGCCGCTGGCGAAGGCGAAGCCGTCGGCTGTTTGGGGCGCATCAGCTATCCGATTGAAGCGCAGTTTGAAAAGTTTCTGGCTGACCGCGTACAGCTCGCGCTCGATACGCTTGATAAAGAAGACCAGCCGAGACTCTTGCGCCTGCTGGTTGATGCGGAGTCGCCGTTCGATGGCGAGGGCACGAAAGAGCTGCGGCGTGTGACGACGACCGGGGGCTTGAGGTTTTTTGAGCTGCGCCTGCCGATTCACCTGACGCGCGAGGCCGCGCATCTTTCTACCGACCACATCTTTGACCTGATCGCAGGGTTTCGCTCGGAAGATGCGACTCAGACAACCTACACGCGCGAATTTCCCTTTGGGGCGGCGGCGGACTATTACGACTTTCTGGACTTTGTCCTGCGCAATGACCTCTCCGCCTCAGAGATTACGCGCCTGCACGCACGCGGCAAAAACTACGCGCAATACTTGCGCCTGCTGGCCGCGCTCGAACGCGCCGAAGCCCTCAACACACGCCTGCTCATTGACTAAGAACTAGGGTGTAGGGGGATAGGGTGTAGGGTGTAGCTCAAGACAGTTTTGACTAAACCCTACACCCTTCCCCCTTACACCCTCTTCTTATTCGTTCTCGACCGTGTACACGAGAGTTGTCTTGCCGCCCGCCGGGACAGAGACTTTGAACTGTACGGTGTTGGCTGCGAGGCGTTCGCCGGTTTCAGCGCTTTCAACTATCTTCCACTGGTTATCGTCATAGCGTTCGATGCCTTCACGGACGAATGCTTCGACCGGCTGCGTGCCGCGATTGGTCAGCACGACTTCGATTTTTGTGACCAGCTTATCCCGCCCCGTGCCTTCCTTGTCACGATAGTTGACGACGCGGCGTTCGAGCACGCGGCGCGTCCCGAAGACCGTGGACGAGCGTCCTTGTGTGATACTGAACTCCGCGTTCTGCGGCGTGAACGAGATGCGATCCTGCCCGACTATCTGCGCCAGCGTGCCCGTGCGCTGGTAAATCGTGACGAGACCGGCGGCCATCGGCGCGCTGGCAGTGTTCTTCGCCACGAGCCTCACTTCCAAGCCGCGCGGCAAGAGAATAAAGCCGCCGCGCCCCAGAGTTTGTGCGTCGTGTGTGTTCTCGAAAATGTTGCGTTGCACGATGGCGAGTCGCGCGCGTTGGAAGATCGGAAAGCGATTGATAAGCGCGTTGGCGTTAAGGCTGATGTTGTCGCCCAGCTTGAAGCGATTGAAGGCGCTCAGGCCGCTCACTTCCGCATAAGACGATTCACTGATTTCGCTGGATGAGCCGTCTGTGACATAAACATTGGCCTGCGCTTGCGACGCATATTGGTCGCGATAGGCATTGCTACCGCCCTCCGGCAAAAGCGCGATTTCGCCCGCGACCAGATCAACCGTGCCGACGCTCAGGTCTACGCCCGTGTTGTTGTAAAGCGAAACCCACGAATCGAGAATGGCTGCGGTCGGAGCCGCGCCGCTGGCCGTCGGCTCAAGCACCAGCGCATAATCGCTGAGCCATGAAATGTTAGGAGCGAGATAATCCACCTGAACCGTCTTGCGGCCTGCCACGCCTCGATTCCGAATCACCAGATGCAGGACAGGCGATTTTTCGTTATTCACCTGCGCGCCGTCATAAGTCACATCCTGCCGCACCACCTCTGCATCTTCGGCCAGCACACGCACGGTGCGTATATTCGCCTTCGGCATCAGGCTGCGCCAGACGACGGTGTTCAAGCCCTGCTGCAATTCGATGGTGCGCTCTTCCAAGAATTCGCCGATGCCCGCATTGTAAATCGTCAGATGCGAGAGGTCGTAATTACTGGATTGAGCGCGAGCCGCAGGCAGGCAAACGAGTGTACCGAACAGAAATAAGATGAGTATAGAGAAACTTGTTCTTCTCAAAATCAGTCTCCTTAATTGTAGGGCTGCAAGATACAGTGAGCAATAAGCCAATCCACGAAATCACACAAAGCAGTAGTCCGAGTCTACTCATCTTGCTTTGTGTCATTTCGTGGATTGTTCGTTCTCTCTTTTCTTTGCACTCCGGTACTAAAATTCAAGGTTTAAAATGGAGAGACGCTAAAAAAAATCCTCTTCCTCTTTTTCTTCCTTCTCCTCTTCGCCTTCATCCTTCTTATCCGCGCTCTCTTCATCGAGTTTGCGCAGCGTGTCTAAAATCAAATTAGTATTACTGGCGGCTTTGATTTTAGCGGGAAAAGGCTGTGCCGATCTGGCGAAATCGAAGATGCCGTTGTTCATCTCGACCGTCTTCTGAAAAGCCGCTTCGCCCATCTCTTCTTCCGTCTCTGCATCCACGATGCGGCCATCGTTGAAGAAGATGCGACCGGCGTTATGCTCGCCCGTGATGACCAAGACGCCCGTCAGGCGTGTGTTCTCGATCACCTGTATCGCGTCAAAGAGGCTGATGAGCGAGAGGTCTCCGGCTAAGGTCACGTCGCGGCGTCCGGCGGCGACACCGCTCGGACTCAAATCCGGGCGTCGAGCGCGGCGAATGGCTTCGAGGCCGGACGCGATGGAAATGCGCGGGTCAAGATTTTTGGCTTCGAGCAAGCGGTCATAAGCCGTGTCAAACTCGTCGCGCTCGATATAGAGGCTGGCGAGCGCGAGGCATTGGCGCGCGGATTCTTCAGGGTGCTTGTTAATGGCCGCGACCTCACGCAGCCGCTCGCGCAGGCGAATCGAGCGCGGGTGACGCTCAAGCGCGGTTCTGAGGCGTTTGATGGCGCGCTCCGGCGCTTTGTACTTGATAAACAGGTCTGCATCAAGCAAAGCCGTTTCGATCTCGCCCTCTGGCACTGTTTCCGGATGTGGCTGTAAAGCGTCTGTCATAGGCTTTTCATGGGAGGGATGCTGTTAAAAATCGGTTTAACTTCAACCTATCCGAGTTTATCACAAACAACCACGCGTCACGCGCCTCGTGCGTTATTTCTGCATCCGGTCAACACGAAATCGTATGAAAATTTGAGAAGCCCGCAAGTGGAAAACCTTTTCCCGGATGAGACAAAATAAACACGCAAAACGATTCAACTTAAACAAAGCTCTCAACACATAACGCTTAAGCTTGAGCCTGTTTACTCTTATGCGCATATGTCAATTATGTGCGCTACAGCACAAAACGCTCCCGCGCGAAAAATTTGCGGTCTTCCTTGAATGATGAAGAATCTGGCATACGAGATGCTTCTTTGCGCGCTTGAGAAGTCTGAAAAGTATGCTTTGGGCACAAGAGATGGCATCGGTCAGATTCTCTAATAGCACTTAAATCCAACCCCCGACAGATACGCGACCTATTTATTTAGAGGAGCAGCATCTCTATGTATGATGAACTTGCGCTCGAAGCCTCGAACGCAGCGACTCTGCGGCTGGTGGATGTAAGCTGGGCGAACTATTTGCAGCGTGCGCTGCGAAGCCTGAAGACCATCGGACACCGTTGTAAGAGTAACAGCACGGAAGCTTTGATTAAACGCTTCAGGCGCGCTCGCCCCGAAACTTAT
>JACMLC010000338.1 GCA_014379795.1 Pyrinomonadaceae bacterium | reverse complement strand
CACTTGAGCTTGAATCATCCAAGCCAAGCTCATTAGCAGGTCAGGAAGAGGGGCTGTCCCCCGCTGTCGTCGAGAGCTTATCTCTTCTTTCCTTTTTTCGCAGACTTTGCCGCGCTCGCCGGTCTGCCGCCTCTGCTTAGTCGCCTGACGATGGTCGGGGTCACCATCTTCAGTTCATTCTGGTCAAAAGCAGATGGCTGGATTCTCTCGATTAATGGCCGAAGGGCTTTGTCGGCATTTGCGCGTTCCTCTTTTTTGATAAAACCTCTGACTTCCATCACGGGCAGGAGCAGGTCTAGCACCTGAATAATCCCGCAGTGAAAGCCCGTCGGTTGGAAAAGAGTGACGCAGGCATCTTCATCACAACACACGCAAACGACGGTTTTATGTGTGCTGAGATTACCAACCAATGCTTTCTGTCCTCCCGCAGCCGGTTGAACCCAGACATGTGTCGAGGCCGAGATGGTATAGCAGCCCGGGGGAACTTCAAACGTAATGTGGCCGGGGTCTCCGGTTCCGGGAACTCCATCATAAAACCCCGGTGTTCCGGGTTTTAAGCCGTGGGGATCGCCGACAATCTGACGCCAGTTGCCATCTTTGGTTTGATACCTTCCGCCTCGCCATTGAAGAACTTTTCCATCGCAGTGTTGCACCGTAGCGACGAAGGTGTTGTCGTTGTCAATGACACAATTGTCCTTAAAATCGGGAACCCAAATTTGAATTCTTCCTACGCCCATTTTATTTCTCCTTCTCTATTTTTAGAGTGACATCTCATCATCCTCCGCCTTGAAAACTCAATTTCCTATTGATCGTGACTAAATGAGGCGCAAATAATATGCCAGCGACTAAGCGGAAGAAGTCAGACCAATCCGATTGAGCAAAGATGCAAGATTTTTGCTCTTATCCGAGTCCAATCGTCTTATGCAGTGAACACTTCTTTCGTTATGTGTGTACTTTTGTGAACAGATGGAGAACAAGGCTTTGATGTTCTTGCAAACAAGATCATCGTGGTGAGGCTTGCGATGCTCAATCAATCAGCGAGGGTCAAACGCGGTTTGTCATCAAAGCTATTGGTCACTTCTTGATTGGCATCTTCTTGCGATTCTCATCTACGGCGACGTAGATGACTTCGGCTTCTGTCACTTGAATGCGTCCGCCCGTGCCGCCGCCGTAACGCTCTGCTTCGACTGTGACGCGGACGGTGATTGAGGTGTTGCCGATGCTTATGGTCTCGGCGTAGAAACTGACGAGGTCGCCGACAAAGACTGGTTTGTGAAAGATGACTTCGCGCATGGCGACGGTGACGAACCGCTCGATGTGCGTGTGGCGATGCGCCTCGATGGCTCCGGCCATGTCTATGTAGCTCAGGATGATGCCGCCAAAGATTGTGCCCTGCGAGTTAGTGTCGCGCGGCAGCATCGCAATGCGAATCGCGGGGTCTGTGTAAGAGTTCATAACAACTAAGGATGAAGGCGGAAGGATGAAGGATGAAGGAAAAGCATAACTTCCATCATCGCGTCTTCATCCTTCCGCCTTCCGCCTTCATCCTTTCGTTCACCCATTCAGTGATGATACGTTTCAGCTCGTCCAGGTGGCCTTCAAAGAAATGGCCTGCGCCGTTGATGATTTCGAGGCGCACTTCAGCCTGCGGCTGAAGCCTGCTGACCAACTCTCTGAGCCTTTCGCTCGCGCCGAACTCGTCTCGGTCACCGTGTACGAAGAGGATCGGCTTGCGACAGGCTTCGAGAAAACCGAAATCGTATTTATCAACGGGCGTGCCGATGCTGATAAGCCGCACGACCCTTTCATCCGCGATGCCGACTTCGAGACCGACTCGCGCGCCGAAAGAAAACCCCGCGAGCGTGAAGGGCATTTTGGGATACTGCGCTCCCAGATAGTCCAGCCCCGCGCTCACATCTTCAAGCTCGCCGCGCCCTTCGTCATGCGCGCCCGTGCTCTGCCCGACGCCGCGAAAGTTGATGCGCAGGACTGTCAATCCCGCATCATTCAACGCCGCGCCCGCGCGAAAGACGACTTTGTTGTGCATCGTTCCTCCGCCCAGAGGATGCGGGTGCAGGAGGAGCGCGACGCCGCGCGCCTCTGTCTGGCGCGGCTCTTTCAAGATCGCTTCGAGACGACCATGCGGAGCGGGAACGAAGAGATTGCCTGCGGGATACATAAATGAGAACAAGGATGAAGGCGGAAGGATGAAGGATGAAGGAAAAGCCTAGTGATGTGTAATCAAAGTTCTTGGCTTGATTGAATTGCCACTAGCTTCAGCTAGTGGATAAAATTTGCAAAAGTTACCGGCTTTAGCCGAAATGATTCGGCTAAAGCCAACACTTTTTAGCTCTCTTATTCCACTAGCTAAAGCTAGTGGCAATTCAAATAACTTTCATTACACTACACTAGCTCCCATCATCGCGCCTTCATCCGTCACCCTCCTTTTCTCCCGCTTTGCTTTTTCTTCGCGCCGGTCTCTTCGGCTGCGGCGTTTGGAGCAACGGCTGTGACCGCGCCTGTGACTGCGCCTTTGGCCGCGCCCGTGAACGCGCCGCTCAGCGCATCGCTGACGACCGATTTGACTTTGCTGAGCAAGCCCGGTGCTGAACGCTTGCCGGAAGATTTCTTCTTCGCAGCCTTCTTCTTGCCCGCGCCTGCTTTGGCGGTTGACTTCTTGCTCGCAGGAGCGGCTTTCTTCGTCGCTTTCTTGGCCGGAGCTTTCTTGGCCGGGGCTTTCTTGGCAGCCTTCTTGCCTGCCTTTTTAGCTGGCATAAGTTTTTCTCTCCTTTTATGTGCGCGCCTGTGGGCGCGAGTAGTGTTGGATTAAACTGCACGCAGTATGTCACGCAAATGAAGCAAATGACTAACAAAATATTTTTAATGATGTGCGCTCTTGCCAAAATTTAGACAACAATGATTGCGTATTTGCCCTTCACTGTGTTTTGATAGTTGAAACTTAGCCCCCTGACTTTTAGATGAGTTAGAAAGTTGCGAACGCCATGCAAGAACATTTCGCGAGCTTAACTGTCTCCGGCCCAGCCGACCGCGCCGCTTTGCTTTTTTCTCCGGCATCTCTCTCATTCTCGAAAGGCGATGGAATCGCCGCCACTGATCTGAATTTCCACATGGGCGAGGCCGCAGAGAAGCGGCGCGTCCTGCTGGTTGACGATGCGCCGGACGTGTTAGAGATGCTTGCCTTCATGCTGCGGCATGGAGGCTACGAGGTCTGGACAGCCGTCTCTGCCAGAGACGCTTTACAGGCGGCGCAGGCGGAGCATTTTGATCTGGTGGTCTCGGACATCGGGATGCCCGGGATGAACGGGTACGATCTGGCGATGGCCTTGCGCGCGATGCCGGATTACAGCGGCGTGCCGATGGTCGCAGTGACAGGCTTTTCGATGTACGACGACCGCGAGCGCGCCCTCCAGTCCGGCTTTAACGCGCACATGACCAAGCCGATCAATCCAAGCTCGCTGCTCGATCTGCTCGCCAAACTCTAAGAGCAAGGATGAAAGCCGCAAGGATGAAGGATGCGGTTGATGCGTCAATCGGAGCTAAAGAAAAGGGCGGCTGGCGGCGGCTGGAAAATCTGCTTTCGTCTGAGAAGGCGACGCGTCTTATCTATCTCTCCATCGGCCTGATAGTCATCACGGTCGTCTTTCGTCATCTACAGTTTTCGACGGGCAGCATCTGCTGCGGCGACTATGACGGCTACTATCACATCAAGTGGAGCAGCCTGTTGTGGGAAGGCATTAAGAGCGGGCATTTTCCGCCCGCATTCACGTGGCTGCCGCTGACCACACTGGACCAGAGCGGCTACGTAGACCATCACCTGCTGTTTCACATCCTGCAAATCCCGTTTACATGGTTTGGTAATCTGACGATGGGCGCGAAGGTGTCTGCGGTCATCTTCGGCACGCTCGCGGTCTTTTCGTGCTACTGGCTGATCGTGCATTATCGCATCAGCTATGCGCTGGTGTGGCTGCTCGCGCTGCTGTCATGTTCGGGCGCGTTCCTGTACCGGCTCAACATGGCGAAGGCTCCGCCGCTTGCGATTATCTTTATGGTGGGGGGCATCATTCTGCTCTTTGAGAAAAGATACTGGATGCTCGCGCCCTTGATGTTTCTCTTCGTCTGGACTTATAGCCTGTTTCCGACGCTCTGGGCGGCAGCGATTATCTGGACTTTGGTCATCGCGTGGAGCGAAGGGCGTTTCGAGTGGAAGCCGTTGGCTTTTACCACTGCGGGCATGGCCGCAGGACTCATCCTTAATCCTTACTTTCCAAAAAATGTCAGGCTCTTTGTCGAGCATGCGTGGATGAAGCTGACGTTCCGCGAGTTTTCCACGAGCGTCGGGCAGGAATGGTATCCATACGATAGCTGGGTTTTCCTTGGCAACTGTCTGGTCGCGTTCGCGGCGATGCTGGTCGGCTACATAGCTTTTAACGGTAGCGACCGCAAACGTTCCGCACGCGCTCTCTTCTTTCTCTGTTTCTCGACGCTTCTGATGATCGCTACGTTCCGCTCGCGCCGCTTCGTCGAATACTGGCCGCCCTTCGCTGTGCTCTTCGCCGCGTTCAGCCTGCAAACGGTTTTTGACAGCGTGCGCTCGTCTGTCGGTGCGCTGCCCGCAGAAGTTCTGGATGAGCTGCAACCGTTTTTGGACAGGGAAGAGCAGGCACGGGATGTCAAAGCGGAGACGCGCCGCGAGCTTTGGAAAACCATCATCGCAGCCAGCATCGCTTTCATCCTTTTTATCATGATGCTCGTCAACGTCGGCGCGAGCAGGTTTAAGCTTGGCGGCGTCTCTGCCGAGATCGCTTCGAGCGAAGGCCCGGATCATTATCAAAAAGGCATGGAATGGATTCGCCACAACGTTCCGGCGGGCGAGAGGATTTTTAATACCGATTGGGACGATTTCCCCAGAATGTTTTTTTACGACCCGACACACGCTTACATCTCCGGGCTTGACCCGACTTACCTGCTCGATAAAAATCCTGAGTTGGCAAAGCTCTATGAAGAAGTCACGCTCGGGCGCGTAGAGAATCCGGCTGAGATCATACGCAATCGCTTCGGCGCGCGTTACGTCTTCTCCGATAAAGAAGACGTGCATGACGACTTATATGCGAAAGCGATGCAGAGCGGCTGGTTCGAGCAGGCTTACGAGGATGACGACTGTGTTAT
>JACMLC010000337.1 GCA_014379795.1 Pyrinomonadaceae bacterium | reverse complement strand
GGCAATTTGCTCATTAATCAGGTGGCAGAAAGTATGAAATGTGCAGGGCAGGGTGTCAAGCCGCTTGATTGTCATGACCGACAACGCTTGATGTTAGACGTTATGTAAATGTAAAACTTTCCGGGCTGCAAAAGCACTTGCTTGCGTGCGGTTTGCAGCCACTGTATGATACGTTTTAAAAGCATGACGCCCTGAAGCCGTCCGGCGCGTGCTTGTAACTATTTTAGACGGTGCATCCCTTAAAGAGGTTTTAGATGTCGTTTCGCACAAAATTAGCTCTGGTGATTTTATCCGCGACCGTCGCGTTGTACGCAGTGGTCGGTGGCTTGATCTCGACGCGGGCGCAACATTCCGCCAACGACCCCGGCGCACAGTTGCGTATCTTCGAGAGTGTGTTACAGCACATTCAGAACGATTATGTTGACGAGCCGAACATGGATAAGGTGCGCGCGGGCGCATTGCGCGGCTTAGCTTACGGGCTTGATCCTTATTCCACTTATTTGACGCCAGAACAGGTAAGAGATTTTGGAGCGTCCGGCAAGAATAATCAAACAGCGGGCATCGGCGCAGAGCTTTCGCAGTACGCGTCTTACCTGTATGTCATCTCGCCGGTCAAAGGCTCGCCGGCAGAGCGTGCGGGACTGCGCGCGGGCGACGTGATCGAATATATTGACAACAAAGCGACGCGCGATATTTCGCTCTACGATGCGCGGCAGCTCTTAAACGGGGCTTCCGGCAGCGAAGTAAAACTGAGAGTCCTGCGCGCAGGCTCGCGCCCGTTGACGCTGGCGGTTAAGCGCGAAGCCCTGAAGATTCCGCCGGTCGAGGCGCGCATGGAAGCAGGCAAAATCGCCGTCCTGCGCATCAACAGCCTTGCCGAAGGCGAAGCCGCAGACGTGCGTGCGCGACTGCAAGAGATGCAGAAACAGAACGTGCAAAAGGTGGTGCTTGATTTAAGAGGCGTGGCGGGCGGCTCTTTGAGCGAAGCCGTGAGCGTCGCAAACCTCTTTATCAAAGAGGGCGTGCTGGCGCAGACCGTCGGTCGTGAAGGCAAAACCATCAAGAGCTTTTCGGCGGAAGAGAAGAACGCCATCTTTCATGGCCCGGTCGCGGCCTTGATTGACATCGGCACAGCCGGAGCAGCCGAAGTCGTCGCCTCTGCCTTGCTTGAGCGCAAGCGTGGCGAAGTGATCGGAGAAAAGAGTTTCGGCGCGGGAGCCGAACAACAGCTTTTCACCCTTCGCGACGGCGACGGATTGTTGCTGACAACCGTTAAATGGGCTTCCGCCAGCGGCACACCTTTTCTAGGAGCAGACCGCGCCACTTCCGGCGTTAAGCCCTCAATGGAAGTCAAGCGTCCTGAAATCGTCGAAGCGATTGACCCGGAAGATTTGACTGGCAATGATGATGACGCTGTGGTTCAGCCCAACAATCAGCAGCCAAACAACGATAAGCGCGAAGTGTCACCGGAAGCCACTTCGCCCAAACAGCAGCCGGAAGACGTGCAACTCAAGAAGGCGCTCGAATTACTGCGCGAGCAGCCTGCGGCATCAAAGCGCGGCGCATAGGTTTTTAAAACTCTTCGGCATAATAAAAGAGCAGGTGAAGATATTTCCTTCACCTGCTCTTTTGTTATTGGGAAAGATTTCTAAAGCGGAATGTTTCCATGCTTCTTCGGCGGATTGGTATCGCGCTTGTTTTCGAGCAGGCTCAGAGCGCGGATCAGTTTGGGTCTCGTCTGTGCAGGCTCTATGACTTCATCTATAAAACCGCGCTCGGCTGCAACATAAGGGTTAGCAAATTTTTCTTCCAGCTCGTTGATTCGTGCGCGGCGCGCGGTATCCTGATCCGCAGCTTCATTAATCTCGCGGCGATACAGAATGCCGACGGCTCCTTCCGCGCCCATCACTGCAATCTCTGCCGTAGGCCATGCAAAGTTGATGTCTGTGCGGATATGCTTTGAGGCCATCACGCAATAAGCTCCGCCGTAAGCCTTGCGTGTGATGACAGTGATTTTTGGGACGGTCGCTTCGGCAAATGCGTAAAGAAGTTTCGCCCCGTGTCTGATAATGCCTTGATGCTCCTGCCCGACACCCGGCATAAATCCCGGCACATCCTCAAAAGTGATGAGCGGAATATTGAAGCAATCGCAGAAGCGCACAAAACGCGCGGCCTTGACCGACGCGTCTATATCAAGCACGCCTGCCAGAAAGGCCGGTTGATTGGCGACGATGCCGACCGGGCGACCCGCCAGGCGCGCGAACCCCACGACGATGTTCTGTGCATAATGCTGTTGGACTTCAAAAAAGTAACGCTCGTCTACCACTTCATGTATGACATCGCGTATGTCATAGGGTTGATTCGAGGCTGCTGGCACAATCGTGTTGAGCTTTAATTCGGTTCGTTCCGAGGAATCAAGAGCCTGTGCCAACGGCGGGTCATCCATATTGTTGGACGGAATAAAAGAGAGCAGCTCGCGCACGAGCCGCAACGCGTGCTCGTCCGAATCCGCCGCGAAATGTGCTACGCCTGAGACGCGGTTATGCGTCATCGCTCCGCCCAACTCTTCCTTTGTCACATCCTCATGCGTGACGGTCTTAATCACATCCGGCCCCGTGATGAACATATAGGAAGTGTCTTTGACCATCACATTAAAATCAGTGATGGCGGGGCTGTAGACGGCTCCGCCAGCGCACGGCCCCATAATGCAGCTGATCTGCGGCACAACGCCGCTCGCTAATGTGTTCCGCAGGAAAATGTCCGCGTAGCCGCCTAAGCTGACAACGCCCTCCTGTATTCGCGCGCCGCCGGAATCGTTGAGGCCGATGATAGGTGCGCCGACCTTGAGCGCCATGTCCATGACCTTGCAAATCTTCTCAGCATGAGTCTCGGAGAGCGACCCGCCAAACACCGTAAAGTCCTGCGCGAAGACAAACACTCTGCGCCCGTCCACCAGCCCGTGTCCGGTGATGACGCCGTCGCCCGGATAAAGCTGCTTGTCTAGATCGAAATCATGCGAACGATGCACGACAAACTTGTCAAACTCTTCGAAGCTGCCGTCGTCCAGCAGAAATTCAACGCGCTCGCGCGCACTCAGCTTGCCGCTCGCGCGCTGCTTTTCAAAGCGTGCTCGGCCTCCGCCCTCT
The DNA here is from genome assembly GCA_014379795.1 of Pyrinomonadaceae bacterium. GTDB lineage: Bacteria > Acidobacteriota > Blastocatellia > Pyrinomonadales > Pyrinomonadaceae > JACMLC01. Next base: position 485 of record JACMLC010000337.1, on the reverse strand, counting down.
TCGGCACGTCGGAGGCGCTCGCGAAGAAGTTCAAGCTTGTCCGGAGCAGTCTGCTGTGGTCGCTGTGTCGCCATAAATTTAAGAGAATTGAAGTTAGAAATCAGTTGTTCAGATTTGAGAGCCTATCACAAGGCATCCGATAACTCACGCGAAGGTCTCAGGCCAGCAGGCGCCTGCGCAAGCTTCGCATAGCCCATTCCATAAATATCAGCGCCAGCACGATCAAGTATAAAAGCTCGTATACATGGCGAAAGAAAAACCTGCCGGTCAGACAGGCTCGCGCCAGATCAATCGCACTCGTCAGCGGCAGCATCCATGCGAGCCAGCGCAAGACAGGCGGCAAGACTTCGAGCGGAAACCAAGCCCCGCACAGAAAGATCGAAGAGAAAAACAGAGCCAGGTAAAGATTAAAAGAATCTATGTCACGAATGCGACCCGTGATGCCAAGCGAGAGACCTGCGATGGTGAAACTGCCAAGCAGCAGC
>JACMLC010000336.1 GCA_014379795.1 Pyrinomonadaceae bacterium | reverse complement strand
TTCGTTGATCGCGCTCGGCGTGACGATGCCGAAATTATCAGCCTCGCCCGGCTCAAGCTTGCGGCGCGCACGCATCACGACGCGCGCTTCGTCAACGGCGTCCAGATAAGTCGTATCGCCCGTCGAAGTCACGCTGATGTTGATGGAGCGGCGCGAGCCGTAGGTCGAAAGGAAAGTCTGTAAAGGCATCGAGACGTACAAGTCTCGCGGCTGGCCGAAGACAGTGCCGAGGGCTTTGCCGACTCCGATGACTTCGTAAGGCCGCCCGTCAATCTTGATCATCTGCCCGAGCGGATTGCCCGTCGGAAACAGCTTTTCGGCAACGTCCGCGCCGATAAAGCAGACGTTGCGCCGCGCGTCCTCTTCGGCCTGAAGAAAGTAACGGCCTTCGCCGGCCTCTATCCGCTCGATGTCAGCGATGTTGGGAGTGGTCGCGCTGACCTGTATGCGCGAGAGCGTGGTCGCGCCGAATTTGACATCGCCGAAGTAACCGGCCTTGCCCCCCGCATCACGAATCGCGCCGCCGCGCGCCTTGAGCGCCGCCAAATCTTCGAGCGTGATGTCCTTGTTACGCCTGCGCGCGGCGTTCAAAGCCTCGACGCTCGAAAAATCTTCAATCGAATATTTCTGCACGCTAAAGGCGTTGGTTCCGATGTTGGCGATTTTTTCGTCCACGTAAGCGTTAAAGCCTTCAACCAGCGAGACGACGACGATGACGGTCGCCACGCCGAAGATGAGGCCCAGCAGCGTCAGAAACGACCGCAGCTTATGCGCCCAGATGGAAGACAACGCCAGCTTTACCGCTTCGTAAAAGGACATCAAGCACCCGTTCAGGACAAGCTCTCAAACTTGGATTAGAAGTTTATTACGTTTGTGAGAGTAACAAGTTTCCTAAACGTTCGCCCAAAAACAGGCTGGCCGTGAGAAATTAAATCTTTGAGCCTGATCCCTGTGTCGCTGTGGCCTTGTGGCTATAAAGCCCGATCAAGACCAACCCCCGTGCCGATAATAATATGCAGCACGTCGTCCGCAGCTTTCCATTGAAAGTAACGCTCCGGGAACAGATGCGCAAAGCTGGCGACGGCTTGATAAAGATCAATCAGGCCGAACCCGATATTGAAGGCGCGGATAAAATTCTCTTTCTTTGAGAGAGCCAAGATGAGGCCGAGGCTGCCGAAGATGATATGAAAAATATTATAAGCGGGCGCGCCGCTCGTCAGCGATTTTTCCGAAGGGAGGATAAAGCCCAAGATGCCCGCCGCGATGAGCACGGGGGCGAAGATGAGCAGGGTAATTCGATTCAAACTCTTGCGGGACGGATTATCAGTTTTCATTTAAACAACACAGGTTGGTAGTTAATCAATTGCCACTAGCTTCAGCTAGTGGAGACATTGGCGGAAAGCAGGCTTTAGCCAAAATATAAATAAAAACTCTTTGCGCTCTTGGCGCTGTTCCGCTTTGCGCCCTTTGCGGTTAAAGGCTTTTTTAACGCAAAGGACGCAAAGAGGAAAGACGCCAAGAGCGCGAAGAGATGTGAGCTTATCCAGAGCTTGTGCCGCAACCTAAAATTGTAGTTTAAGAGCGAATTGCACGGCGCGCGGCCCGCCCGCCTGAAAGAGCGGATTAAAGCCAGTGTTGTTGGTCGCCGAGAGGCTGCGCCCCAGCATCGCGTTCGCGCGCCCGAATTCGTCGCTGCTCAAATCATTTACGGGGTCGCCGAAGTTTGGATGATTGAGAAGATTAAAGACTTCCATTCTGAATTGCAGGCCGACGCGCTCAGTCAATGCAAAGCGGCGATGCAGCGAGAGGTCAATTTGCGTAAACGGAAATCCGCGCAAGGCATTACGACCGAGCGTGCCCTGTCTGTCTGCCGTCGGCACGGCGAACGCAGCCGGATTGATGCGTCTCCCGCCCGGAGCCTGTGGGTCTGAGAGATAAACAGGAACACCCGCAACCGGGTCAGGCCGCAGGTTAAATGTCCCGAACTCTGAATCGCGTCTGGAAAAGATGTCAACGGGCGCGGCTGTGCGTGCGCTGAAAAGCGTTTGCAGAGACCATCCGCGCAGGAGCGCGCTGCCGACTCCGTTTTTAAAGAGCGCGGGCACATCGTATGTGACGGCGGCTGTCAGCGAGTGCCGCACGTCAAAGTCGGAAGAGGCGCGATCAAGCCTCGCGTCATAACCTGCCAGCGCGGGCAGGTTGGCTGTTGAATCATTCGAGGCGATGTCAATCGAATGCGACCATGTGTAGGAAGCGATGGCTTGAAACCCG
>JACMLC010000335.1 GCA_014379795.1 Pyrinomonadaceae bacterium | reverse complement strand
TCGCGCCCTTCCGTAGGTGACGCAGAAACGACAGTTGCTTCATACCTCTCCAGCGCGACCCAACCACTCATTGAACCCGACCGCCCTCAGCGTGCCTCTCAGCAACCTGTGCCGGTACATCGTAGGTTGTAGCTATCTTCGGGCGGCGGGTTAATTCCGGGCGTTATCTTCTAAACGGCACAGCACGGCCAAACATTCGCGGCTCTCTTTGAGCAAAGCAAAAGCCAGAAAGTGTAGCGGCAGGCGAAGCATCAGCTTCAGTTTCGGATACTCGCCGAGCGTGTAGTTATAAAAATCTTCCGAGAGAATTTTTAAGCCCGACAGCCGCGCCAAATCCCTCAGCTCGGCGATAGTGAACTCGTGATGATGGCCGATGAAGGGAACGCCCGAAAGATAAATTTCCTCAAGTCGCGCCTGCGGCGTTTGCCCGCGCAGGAGCGCCATGCGTTTGGGCCAGTAAGCGATGTTCGGGACTTCCAAGTACAGCTTGCTATCCGGCTTGAGCAGCGCGCGGACGTTCTGCATAAAACCTTTGAGCGAGTGCGGGTAATGCTCAAGCACAGCCATCACCGTGACGACATCGAATCGCTCAGAGAGCACTGCTTCCGGCTCGAACGGATCGTAATCGAAAATCGTGACGCCTTGATCCGCGATGCCTTTGAAGAGTTTTGTGAATGACTCGCCGTAATATTTCAACGACTCCGTCATCGCTACATCTTCGTAGCCGAGCTTTTTCAAGGTCAGCGGAAAGACGCCCCAGAACCCGCCCACATCGCAAACTCTCTGCGACACTCCGCCCTCCGCAAAAGTCCGATAGGCTTTGTAGAAACGAAGCGAAGAGAGCTGTAAATAATTTTTGAAATCAAACAGACCCGGCCCCCAACTATGACAATGCAAGGCCAACTCCGCCTGCATCTCCATCGTCCAGTGCTCAAAGACGATGCCGACCGCCTCCTGATAAATCGCATTAAAATTTTTGAATGAAAGCGCCATACAAACCATAGGGGAATAGGGGAATAGGAAGAACCCGCAGACTTCTTTTTGTTTTCCTTTTAACCCATTTTCCTTTTTACCTATTCCCCCTCATGTTTTTCGTTCGCGTGGGCGCAAGGCGAAGTACCAGCCGCTGGCAAAGACCGGCGGCAATTTGTCTGCGGCTCGCGCATTCCACTCGATAAAGCTCTGCGAGCGCGCCAGCGTATGCCCGATGATTGGCCCACTCAGGAGGCTCGATGCTCCCTCAAGAAAAATCTTCAGATCGCATTCGTCAAAGAGTTTGCGCAGGCGGCCTCTGGTAAAGAACTGCACATGCCCGCTCTCGTGATTATCGGTCGAGCCGACGACCGCACCTTGCGCCCCGCGCGTGAGTGCATCCACGACGTATTGCAAGCGAAGATTACGAAACAGCCATGAATCCATTTCAAACTCGCCGTAGCCGTTCGGCACTGTGACAATCAAAATCCCTCCTGCGCGAACACGCTGCGTGCTGGCCTTGAGCAGTTCTTGAGGCTCCGTCAAATGTTCCAGCACTTCGGACAAGATAACGATGTCGAACAGCTCTGATTCCGGCAACTCTTCCACACGCCCGCAGAAAAATCTGGCGTTGGGCGAGTTCGCAGTCAATCGCCGCGCATGCTCAATCGAGCGTTCATCCGTATCCACGCCCCACACCTGAAAGCCGGCCTTGACGAGCGGCAGCGCGAGCTGCGAGCCGTTCCCGCAGCCAGCGTCCAGCACGCGCAATAAGCTCGGATGTTTTGAGGGGAAAGCTTGCGCCATCGCGCGCCGCGCAAATCGCAAACGCTTTGCATAGCCCCACAAGTTTTCCCGCTCAGACTGTTGCTCTGCTGCGCTCATGACTTTATCTGGATGCGAATCTCCCTCTCGTGCGCGCCAGCGCGAACAGTTCGCGCAATTCATCGCCGCGCAACAGGAGCATAGTCGAAAAATGATTTCCGGTCTGCGCGCGAAAATAGCCTGCGACCAGCACAAAGATTAAAGCGTAACAGATGCTCGAAGCTGCGGCTGCGGCGCGCGCTCCGAACATTGGAACGAATGCCAGATTGAGCGCGACGTTAAGCAAGAGCGTGACGAGCCAGAAAAGCGGAATCGCGCGCGGCAATCCGAGGCTGCTAAAATGCTGTACCAGCACAGATTCAATCCCGACCAGATAAATACCCGGCAGCAAAATCAACAGTTGCCATGAAGCATCCGCGAACGCCGCGCCGTACACCAGCGGCAACGCAAAGCTCGCGGGCGCGGCGGCCAGACAGATTAGAAACATCACAAAAGCCGTATGCCTCGTCACGCGCATGGTCATTTGCCCGCGCGCGTCCTGTTCGGAGGCGATGCGCGGCAAGAGCAATGTCCCAACAACTCCCGGCAACAGCATCAGCATCATCGCCACCTGCGTCGCGACGGCATAAACTCCCGCCTCTGTCGCGCCGCGAAAGTGATTGACGATCAACAAATCCGCGCGAAAGATAAGCATCGCTGCGACGACCGCGATGTGAAACTTGATGCCATAATGCGCCATCCTTTTGAACAGCGCAGCATCCGGACGAATCGGCTGGACGCCGCTCATCTCTCGCAGCATCCGCCCGATCAACCAGATAATCAGCAGTCCCATCAGAACGCTCGCAGCTACATTCAAAGCGACAAGCATCCGCAGACCCGCGCCAAGGATAAGCAACGCAATCACAGCGTTAACCAGCGTGAGCGTTTGGGCGGCAACATCCAGCGTGTTGAAGCGGACGATCAGGTTCAGCCCCAGAAAAACATTGAGGCCGAGCAGCAAGATAAGTTGAAACGGGATAGAGATCGCGGCGATGGTTATCAACTCAACCGGAATGTTGCCGAAAACGGACGGACGCAGCTTTGCCAGAACGATAACGCCGCAGGCGAGTGCGCCACCGGCTAAGAGGGCGAAGATCAAAGCATTGGCGCACACGGATGAAAGGCGGCTTTTATCCCTCGCGATGAAATAAGTATTAGCCGAAGGCAGCCCCGCGCTGCCGATTTGCAGCGCGACGGCGACCGTGACATTCAAGACGGCAAGCGCGCCAAGCCCTTCTGCTCCCAGCCAGCGCGCGACGATGATGCTCGCGCCGACGCTGCTGGCGATCATCACCACACGCGTGGCAAACGTCCACGCGACATGCGTGGAAAAGCGTCCCGCAGAACGTTGCACAGGAGTAGACGCTGGCCGTTGATGAGGCTCTGACTCAACGGTCGCGGTTTTGTCTGCCTGCTGTTCTAGTCGGCTCACTTTAGGTCTCTCAAAGGCTGCGCTCGATCCAGCGTTCGTACCACATGCTCAGATTAAGCAGCGCCCACAGGTGAAAGCTCCAATCATGCGTGCCGCGCCGGTGCTCTTCCAGCAGCCGCGCGATGAACTTGTAGTCGAAGAAATCCCGCCGCCGCATCGTAGAGTTCATCAGATGCGAGTCGAACAGGTCGCCCAAGCCGTTTCTGAACCATTCACGAATCGGCGCGCCGAAACCGCGCTTTTGACTGTAGAGCAAATCGTGCGGCAGCACCTCTTCGAGCGCGCGTTTCAAGATATGCTTGCCGCTGTGTCCCTTAACTTTGAGCGAGCGCGGCAACGCCAGCGCGTATTCCACCAGATGATGATCGAGAAAGGGAACACGCGCTTCTATCGAAGTCGCCATCGTGATTTTGTCCACGCGCATCAGGAGCAATTCGGGCAGGCGCAGCTTTAATTCAAGATACACCATCCGCGAGAGGTAATCCGAATCGGGGCGTTCGCGCTCGATTTTTTGCAGGTACGGCAGCACTGATTCGAGCGAGGAGCGATCACGGAATTTCCGCCGCATGCTTTCAGAGAGCACGCGCGGCTTGAAAGTTTCGTCATAGACCACCACGCTGCCCCAGAACAGCGGCTCGTCTGCGCCGAACCTTCGCAGCAGCTCGATGGTCAGACGCTTCTTGCCCGTCGCTTCCAGCGCGGGACGCGCGACGGCGCTCGCCGCACGGCGCATGACCTGCGGGAGATGTACGGCATGCCGCCAGAATTTTTCATGGATCCGCAGGTAGCGCAGGTAGTTGTCATAGCCGCTAAAAATCTCGTCAGAGCCTTCGCCGACCTGCACGACGATGGTGCCCGAATCGCGCGCCAGCTTCGAGACATAGTAGAGCGGCACGCACACAGGGTCTGCAATCGGCTCGTCCTGATGAAACACGAGGTCTGGCAGAAACTTTTGCATCTCCTGCTCGGCGATGATGACTTCGTGATGATTGGTTCCAAAGTCGCGCGCGATGCGCCGTGCCGATTCCAGCTCGTTGAGGTGTTCCGCATCGCTAAAGCCGACCGTAAAAGTCTGTACGGGACGCGACATCTGCTCTGCCATCAGCGCGACATTGGCAGAGGAATCCACGCCGCCGGAGAGAAAGACGCCGAACGGCACGTCCGACATCATGCGCTTAGTGATGGAGGCGCGCAGCAGTCGCATGATTTCCGCCTGATGCTCCTCTTCGCTCCGCTCTGCGACGGCGTGCGCGGGCGGCAGAGCATCCCAGTAACACTTCAGCTCCGGCTCTCCATGACGCTTGATGATGAGCATGTGTCCGGCGGGAATTTTCCGGATGTCACGAAAAAGCGTGTGCGGCGCGGGCGTCGTGAGAAAGGTTAGATAATGATAGAGCGATTCTTCGTCAACCTCTGCCACCACTGCCGGATGCTGCAAGATAGCTTTAATCTCGGAAGCGAAAATGAAGCGGCCATCTTTTTGGTAAAAGTAGAGCGGCTTGACGCCGACGCGGTCGCGCACCAGCACAAGCTGTTCCAGCTTGGCATCCCAGATGGCGATGCCATAGTCGCCCTCTATCTCATGCACGAAATCCAGACCGCGCTCTTCATACAAATGTAGAATCGTTTCCGAATCCGTCTGCGAAGCATAAACGTGTCCGCGCTCTTCCAAGCCCTTGCGCAAACGCGCGTGATTATAGATTTCACCGTTAAAGACGAGCCACACTTCGTCCGTGCAGCCGCGCATAGGCTGGTGTCCGGCTGCCGACAGATCAATGATTGAGAGACGACGAAAGCCAAGCCCGCCGCGCCCTTCATCGAAAATGTGTGAGCCTGCATCATCCGGCCCGCGATGCGGCATCTCATCGCGCATCCGTTCGACGAGCGCGCTCTCCACACGCCCCTCCGCCGCACCGTATTCCCACACTCCGCAGATGCCGCACATTTATTTTTTTACCCTTATCAATTGTTCCACCACGCCCTGCAACAGCTCTGACATCACATAATATCTGTGACCCGACCCGTCATTAAGTTTGTAGGAAAAATCCGCTGCGCGGAGTTGTTCCAGCCCCCTGCGAAAAAAGCCAGCATCCAGATTAAATAAATACTGTTTGGCTTCCGCCACCGATTTGCAATGCGAAATATCTACCTCTTCGGAGAGAATCACACGCGCGCCCGTATCAATCCCCGCATCAATAAAAAAAAGGGTGACGCCGATTGGCCCATCCTGCAAGACAGCCCACTCCATCACACATCGCCCGCGATATTGCGGCAGGATGCCGATATGCGGATTTAAAATCCCCAACCGAAATGCCTTGATCGTTGAGTCACGATAGATGACGCCGACATTGTGTAGCCCCACATCCAACTCTAGCCGCTTGAGCTTTGTCAAACTATCCGGATGGTCAAGCGGTTTGCGAATAAAGCTGATGCGGCTGCGGCGTATCAGCCGCCATGTGCGTCTGCGCTCAGGCTTGAGCAATGCTTGCGCGAGGCTCCGTGCCAGATGATGAAACAATGATCTGCCCTCCGGATTGCAGACAAGCGTATAAAAACTGCAATCAGGAAGCGACTCCAGTTCGCTGTAAATCCTTGCTGCGGCAGGCAGCGACGCCGCCAGAATACCAATTCTCATTAAAAATGCTCTGTCAAAAGGCTTGCTTCAAATGCACCGCCAGCGCGCGTGCATAAAGACCCAGATATGAAGCCAGCAGCCAGCCTCTGTCTCCTGCGGGCTGCAAATCCTGCGGGAGCTTTTCGTAATAATAGTTCAAAGCGTCTGGAAATCTTAAATCGGGCGTGGACGCCGCGCGGACTGCTACCAGATTTAATCTTAAAAGCAGCAGCTCAAGCTCATCCTGTCTGCCGCCGCCGCTCTCATGCCTCTCCAGCCACACGCGATCCTGTACCATCAGGCGTTCCAACAGATACTCTGCCGTGCCTGCTTCCACAGGCAGGGACAGATTCACAGGGCATTCGTATCTTTCGCAGAGAAGCTGAAAGCTACGCGCCGCATCGCGCACGCAAGCTTTGAGGGTTGCCGGAAAATCCTCGCCTGCGGGTGCGACGCAGGGACTGACCTGTAGGCTCTGGCCTAAGCTCAAACTGCGCAAGGATTCAAGGCAGCTCCCGTTGGCTTGTAACCACACGGGGCTGCCCTCGCTCCGCGAAGGAGGCAGGAAGAGCGGCTCTGGAAAGCTTGTCTCCGGCGAGGCCGCCAATAATTGCCGCTGCACTTGCGCGACGAACTGTGAGTCGGGGCCAAAGCCCGCAGGAGAGATTGATACGGCTCGCTGCTGGCATAAGTCTGCGAAGCGTTGCCGGAAGGCATTCGCTATCAGTTGGGCGCGCAGGCTCATGTCCGGGATGTTTTGATGAAAAATCTTCCGTCCGCCAATTCGCGCCCCAACTGCGTCAGAGTCACGCATTTGATGTCAGCCGCACGCGCCAGATCGGCTGCGAATCGTTCGATGTGCGAAAAGTTTGTGAGGTCTTTCGTGTGATTTTCCAAGATGATCGGGACTTCGCTCAAGCCTGTCGCGCGTGCGCGCCGCCGAATTGATTCGAGCATCTCGCCTAACAGCTCGTAATCGAGCAAAGAGATGTCAGAGATAAGATGATAGCCGCTTTTGTAAGGGACAATCGAATTCTGGAAAATGCGCCGGAGCTTCGAGGTCGGCGGATTAGCCTCTGCCCATTCCTGATAATAATTCTGCGCCCCTGTCTGGTTGTCATGGACGGATGGCGCGGGCTTGAGGCGCGCTTTGACTTTGTCGCGGACTTTACCCAACTGCTTTTTAAAGATGTAACGGCGCGAGGAATAAAACTGGTTCGTCGGGACGCAGATAATTTCTTCTTTCTGCCGGGAAACCTTCCGCGCATCCTCCATCACCGGATAATAGGGCAAGAAATCTTCCTCGCAGTTCGTATAATCCAACTGCACATGGCGCGTGTCATACTGCGCGCCGCCCACGATACTCATGTCAAAGACGATGCCGAGCCGCACCAGCAGCCGAAGGATGTGTGGCGAAGGCGCGATGCACCACGCGCCTGAGCGAAAAGAGATGCAGCGATAATGCGGATCAATGGGACGCAGCAGCTTTTCCAGATATTCCTTGCACGTCTCCATCATCCGATAGGCGTCTTGCGGGTCGTGTTTGAGGATAGACCAGTCAGCCGTCAACAGCCATTTTCCGTTCTCATACTGCGCCTCGCGCCACTGCGGGTGAACGTGTAATTGCACGTCATGACCTTGCCGGAAAGTCTCTAGCGCCACTGCATCCCATTCATCGGCCAGCCTCTTCAGTTCCGGGCGACGCCCCTCAAACTTTCTGAAGCTGAGCTGCTGCATGACCTCTGCGTTGAACGATCCCTTGATGCCATGAGCGTTGAAAATCCTGACCAGCTCGCGCATTGATTGAAACTGTATGCGCTCCATATCGCCTGAGCCATCACCGCGCAGCTCCCAATCATCCACCAGCGCCAGATAAATTGTCGGCTTCACATTTTTCTGAGACATGAAAGATAGAATCTCCGTGCTTTAAAGGTCACAGATTCACGTTTGCCCGTCGCCCTGCGGTTTGCCTCGCCATTTCCAAGCGCGCCATTTCATCATCCTGTCCACAGACGGGCACGAGCGCCCACCGCGCGATCAGAGGGGCCTCTGCGCGCAGAGTCCAATTAACAGAGACGGACGGCAGCTTGGCTCCATAATCACACGATGTCCAACACGCTTCAAGGTCAGGCGTGTGATTGACATCCAGCGGCGTCAGGAGCAATCGCGTGTCTTGCATCTTATCGCATACTTCAACAATTCCGTCAGCGCGCACACGCGTTTCAAGCCCTTGATTGAGATGGAAGCGAAAGCAAAAGACGTGCTCTCCTTCTCCAAGCAGCGCGTCTTCGATGAGCCAGAAACGATTCAGTTTATCGAACTCAACCGTGCGCCTGTGCGTGACGGGCTGCGCGAGCCGTGCGTAGCCTTGATGCTCCGCGATGATTAAATCGCGCGTCGCGCTCGTCTCCCAGCCGAGGACACGCGGGCGCGCTTCGTTGCCGATGATGAAGGGGATGCTGCTGCGGATGTCGTTCTGTTCGACGCCGTCAACTTGAACGGTCGAATGATACGCGGTCGAGCGGAACAGGTGTCGCTCCTGCAAATTCCCTCTGTAAAAATACGTGCCGGGGTCTGTGATAAAACTCGTGCCGCAGGCAGAGACTTCGATGCTCAGGACATCGTTATGCCCGTGCGAGCCGCGCCCGTCGAGGCCGCAATCGCTCGCGTTAAAGAGCAAGTACAGATCGCCCTCGCGCATGATGTATGTGCCCGCATCCGCGAACGCTTGAGATGATGCTTTCTCAGGCGGTTGCAGATTTTCATAATCGCTCATGCCCTCTGCTCCCAGAATCCACAACAACTCTTCGGGCGAAGCTTCACTTTCAGAAAGCTTGAAACGCGGCTCTTTAAAAACCGCTGCGCCGAGCGCGAGCACGTAGGCGTGTTCGTCTGCGGCGCGCTTGACGAGCGGCATCAACTGCCCGCTATCCGTGTCGCCGATGAGCGGCGCGCGCCCGTCCGGTCTCAAATAAGCGCGCAGATATGCAAGCATCGCGTGCAGCTTGCGCCAGTATTTTTCGGGGATTGCGAAATCGTTAGCGCGACAGAGAATAAAGGAGTACAAAAAAAGCTCAAGCACGAGGCGATGATAACCCGTAGAGGCTTCGCTGTCCGCGCCGTCTGCGAGTATCTGCTTGTCCATCTCGCTGAGCAACTCGCGCCTGCCGAACTCGCGCCACTCTCTCGCGGCTTCAAGTTCCGGCAGCATCGTTCCCAGCCACAACAGCCCGACCACATCCGACAAATAATGATTGCTGGTAATGATGTAAGAGAATTCAAGATTGCGACGGATGTGCGCGCCGTGCTGCTCAAAAACGGCGAGCAAGTGCAGCAAGCGATTTTCATCAAGGCGCGGCGAGTGACGGAAAAGCTGAAACGCTGCTAATAAATTCACTGCGCGCAGCGCGACCTCCATCGCGCACGCCCAATTTGGCCCACGCCCGACGGGGTTCTGCGTGCGCCAGCTCTCAAGCTGCGCGAAAAACTCTTCCGCCAGATGCTCATCACGCGTCACAGTGTAAGCGCGCCCGAGCCAGACGAAATGCGCGAGGCGATTCAATTCCCACAACACTCTGGCATCCGCGCCCTCGCGCGCCAGCTCAACTTCCGCGTGATAATCCAGAGGCCACTCTTCGCCGGACAACAGATCGCGTCGCCAGTCAATCTCGCTCCCGAAATCTTTTTCGCCAAAGCCCAAGACAGGCCAGCGATGCGCTTGAGAAATACGCGCCCCGCTTTCGATAAGCTGCGCCGTCTCTCTTGGAAAGCGCGTTCGTTGAAGCTCTGCGATGGCTTCTGGCGGCGAGGTGAATCCGGGAAAAAACTTCGGAGATTGACGCTGGCGGAAATGCTCTAATAACTCTGAAGCAGACAGGCGTGCGAACTCAGGCCGCAAGCGCGCCGGAGCTTTGTCTAATTCAAAAAGCATCGCGCGCTCGCGCCGTCTTTCAAGAGAGACGCGGCTGCGTCGCCACGCTTCGAGCGCGAGGACGTGCGGCTTCACGTCACCACGCAGCGCACGCCGCAGCTTAGCAAGCAAGGGTGTAGGGTGTAGGGTGTAGGGTGTAGGAGAATCAGACTCGTTCTTAAACTTCACCCTACCCCCTATCCCCTACACCCTTTTCTTGTATCGCGTCGCAGATGCGCGACGCAGTGCGCCCGTCCCAGAGCGGCGGAATGCGCGCGGGCTGTTGGCTGTTGCGCGGCGCATCCAGCGAGGCGAAGGCCGCGCCCGTAATCTTTGCTGTATCAGTGCCGACGATTTTGTTAGTCCCCATCTCGACCGTAATCGGGCGCTCCGTGTTTTCTCTCAAAGTGAGACACGGAATGCCGAGCGCGGTCGTCTCTTCCTGTATCCCGCCGCTGTCGGTCAAGACGAGGCGCGC
>JACMLC010000334.1 GCA_014379795.1 Pyrinomonadaceae bacterium | reverse complement strand
TCGTCATCACGGCGGAAAATCTCCGCCTGCAAAGCTGTTTTCTCAGCCGCCGCAGGCTCATTCCCCAGATTTGAGACGACAGAGACACGCGAAGCCTCTATCTCCCCGTCGTAAATATAGAACCAGTGCAGGTCAGTCAAACGCGGGCGATTAATCACCAGATTAACGCACAAGAGCTGCGTATGTCGCAGCAGCTTCGCAGCCTCTCGAACGCTCTGTGGCGCGTCCTTTATCATACGGACAAGCGCCGGGAGAGAAATCGAGATGACCAGCTCCGTAAAATTCTGCCGGTCGCCGTTGGCAAAAGCCACAGACCGGCGCGTGGTATCAATTTCAACAGCGCGGGCATTGAGCGTGATATTCAAGCCCTGATACAGGTCACGAAAAAAACTGAAATAGCCGCCGCGCTCCGGATAATGAAAAGCCGCAAAGACCGCCTGGTCGTCTTCCTGCTTGGCGATGGCTCCGGCGATCACGCGGTTGACCTGTGACGGCAGAAGGCGTCCCGAAAGCCAATCTGTCGAGAGCTTCTCCATAGGCGTGCGCCAATACTTCGCAGTGTAAAGAGCGTAAAATTTTTCCGTCAGAAATTCGCCGTACTGATTCAAACACCAATCCAGATAATGGCGCGGCTCGATTCCCGCCCGCTCAATCTGAGCCTCCACAAATCCTGTCAGAGCCTGTGTGCGCTCCGCTGGCTCTAGCTCATGCAGGTGATTTTGCACGGGATAGGTAATCCACTTTCCTTCCCTGCGGTTCACCACATTGCTGGCCGCGACATGCTTGACCTCGCGCGCCGATTCAAAGACCATATCAAGATATTTCTGATCGCGCGAGTGGCAGATATGCGCGCCTTCGTCGAAATGAAAATCTCCGGCGGCATGAGAGCGCGCATGCCCACCCACGTAAGCGTGCGCTTCGTAAATCCTCGCGCCGGGCAGCTCACGCGCGCAGCCAAGCCCGGACAAGCCTGCTCCGAGAATCAAGACCCCGTCGTATTTGGTATCAACTGCCGCCATGTTGTTGCCGGATGGCCTGTTGCATGCGACGAAGCCCCTCGTCCAAATTTATCTCAGCCGTAAAGCCAAACAGTTCTGTTGCCCTCTCGGTCGCGGCGACCTGCACATCCGGCTCGCCCGGACGCATCGGATAGACACCGTAACGGAACAAATCTTTTGCATCGAACAAGACTGCTATCTGCTCCAACACATCGCGCAACCGCGTCCCCGTTCCGGTGCCCAGATTGGCGACGTTGAATCCCGTCCATGAAGCGCCCGCCGCAAGGTAAATTGCGCGGGCGACATCGTCAACATGAATAAAATCGCGCTGCTGTGTCCCGTCGCTGAACTCTGCGACCTCGCGCTGCAATGCCTGACGGACAGCATAAGGCACGGCCATGTTTCCCTGCTGGCCTTCTCCGTAGACGGTAAACGGGCGCAGCCACAGCCCCGCTTTATCATTTAACCCGCACCATGTCTCAAGCAGCGTCTGCGCCGAACGCTTGCCCCAACCGTATGGCGAAAGCCCGCTGTTCATCGCATCTTGCTCCTGCAACCGACCGCCCGCTGAGCCGTACTCTTCCGCAGAGCCGAGCGCGATAACCCTGCCAAACGAATCGCCATAGGCTTCCAGCAATTCGGCCAGCAATTTCACCTGCCGTGCGTGCGGGCGCAGAGTATCGCGCACCGGAGGACACCATGCAAGGTGAACGAGCGTGCAATCGCGCACTTCAGAAAAATCATGCAGCGTTCCATCCGCCGCGCGCACGCTTGAGCTTTTTGCCTCGCCGCCTTCAATCGCACGTATGTCGAGCGTCATGCAGCCAGCCTGTTGCTCCGTGAACTGGCGCATGACATGCTGGCCGATAAAGCCCGATGCCCCTGTAAGAATGACCGTTGACGGCGATTGCATCCTAACCATTATTCAACAACTCGGACTTTTGCGTTCTTTGCGTCTTCTCTCTTTGCGGTCTTTGCGGTTAAATGCTTTTTTAACGCAAAGACCGCAAAGTTTTAAGACGCAAAGTGCGCAAAGGAGCTTTCACTTTTGATTAGCATTAACTTTATTTTTAGCTCGTGCCAGCCCACGCCAAGCTCATGGCCTGTGCCGCATGTTCGTAACCGGCGATCTGATTTTCAATTA
>JACMLC010000333.1 GCA_014379795.1 Pyrinomonadaceae bacterium | reverse complement strand
CTTGCCCGTAAGCCTTGCATCACTTGACGTAAGACAAAAAGCGCCGGAAATCGAGATTTGATTTCCGGCGCTTTTTATTATTGGAAACGCCTTTGCGGGAAATGTTCTTTGCTAAGGGCTTACGGCTTCAGATATTGATTGACCCAGCCGATGACCGTGTTGTACCAAAGCTCCGAGTTCTGAGGTTTCAGAACCCAGTGTCCCTCGTCCGGGAAATAGAGCAGCTTTGACGGCACGCCCTGAAGCTGGAGCGCGGTGAAGAGCTGTAGCCCTTCGCCGACCGGCACGCGATAATCCAGCTCGCCGTGTATGACCAGCATGGGCGTCTTGAAATTTTTGACGAACTTGTGTGGCGACCAACGCTCGTACATCTCAGGGTTAGTCCAGGGCGTGCCCTTGAATTCCCAGTCTGTGAACCACAGCTCTTCGGTCGCGCCGTACATGCTCGTCAGATTGTAAACTCCGTCATGCGAGACCAGCACTTTGAATTTAAAACGCGGGTCATCGTTGTGGCCTTCGATCCAGTTAATCATGTAGCCGCCGTAAGACGCGCCAGCCGCGCCGATGCGCTCGCGGTCTACGAAGGGCATCGCGGCGACATGCGCCACGCCGTTCATGATGTCCGTGTAAGCCTTGCCGCCCCAATCGCCTGAGATGTCATTGACAAACTGTTGCCCGAAACCGATTGACCCGCGCGGGTTCGGCATCAAGACAACGTAGCCCGCGTTAGCAAAGACCTGCGAGTTCCAACGATTGCTCCACGCATCGCTAAAGACGCTCTGCGGCCCACCGTGAATCAGGACGAGCAAGGGGTATTTTTTATCCTGAGTAAAATTCGCGGGCTTGATGAGCCAGCCCTGAATCTTTGCGCCCGCAGCGCCCTCCCACTCTATGTCTTCAGCCGGTCGCAGCTTGAATGAAGAGAGAAAAGCTTCGTTAGTCTTGGTCAACTGCGTAACACCGGAGCCGTCTGAGTTGGCGCGGAAAATCTCCGGCGCCATCGTCATGCTGGCGCGCGTAAAGACAAACGTCTTGCCGTCTGAGGTAATCTTGACATCGCCGTTCGAACCGCCCGCGATGGCCTTCTTAATCGCGCCGCCGCCGGTTGCCACTGCGTAGACGGGCGACCTGCCGCGCTCGCCCGCAATGAAATAAACCATCTTGCTATCGGGCGAAAAAGCGAACTCGTCAACCTGCAAGTCAAAGCCTGTGGTCAATTCGCGCGTCTGCTTTGTCTGCCGGTCGTAAATCATCACGCGCCAGCGGTCTGCCTCAAAGCCTGCGGTCGCCTGCGAGCGAAACGCAAGGTAACGCCCGTCCGGAGAATACTGCGGAGAAAGGTCATAGCCTTTGTTGTCGCCGGTGATGCGTTGCGCTTCGCCGCCCGTGACGCTGGCGACGAAGATGTCCGAGTTGGTCGAGATAGCTTCGACTTTATCCGTGTTGCGCGCAAAGGCCAGCTCTTTCGAGTCCGGCGAGAAGGCGTAATCCGACGGGCCGCCGAGGCTAAAGGGCGGCGCGTCGAAATCGCCGGGTGTCATATCGCGCGCCGTGCCGCCCGCGCTCGGGACGATGAAGACGTGCGTGCGCTTGCCGTCCTTCCATGCGTTCCAGTGACGAAAGAGCAGGCGGTCAATGACCTTGGCTGTGACCTTGCTGCCCCCTGCCTGCTCGTCGCGTTTGCGATTGCATTCGTCATCCGCGCATTCCGGATACACGTCCGAAACGAAAGCCAGCATCTTTCCGTCAGGCGACCAGACCGGATCGCCCGCGCCCGTCGAAATGCTTGTCACTTTCTTGAGCGCACCCGTCGCCACTTCCAGCATCCAGATTTGCGCGCCGCCTTCGCGCGTGCTGATAAAGGCGAGCATCTTTCCATCCGGCGACCAGCGCGGCGTGCTGGAAGATTTGTCGCCGGTGGTTAATTGCTTCGGCTCGCCGCCGCCCGTTGGCAGCAGGTAAACTTGCGTTAGCGTCCGGTTTGCTTCCTTGTTCACATTGCCGATGGTGTAGGCGATCCATTTTCCATCGGGCGAGACCTGCGGGTCTCCGACGCGACGGACTTTGAGCAAATCGTTAATCGTGAACGGGGAAGCAGCCTGTTGTGCGAAGGCTGATGTCAATGCAAGGAGCACCAAGGCTGCTACGAAAGGAAAACGCTTCATCGCAAAATTCCTCTTTCGGTCTTGAAAATCAGGATGTTGGAAAGCAAGCTATTATCGCACCAAGCGTTTCGCGGGCAAAGCGCGAAGGAATTAAAAATTAAAAATGCAAAATGTAAAATGCAAAGAGAAGAACTCGCTTTCATTTTGCATTTTACATTTTGCGTTTTTAATTTCCTTCTGGCATTTCTGCGTTTGAAATCTTATGATGCTGCCACCCCGGACAAGAACAAATTGATTCGTAAATGAAAAGCACAACTATGGGCAAAAGTAGATTGACTTTATTGAGCTGTAAAGCGGCGCGCATCACCGCCGCGTTTGTAATTCTGTTCTCTGTCTCAAGCTCTCTGCCGACGTTTGCACAGAGGCGCACACGGCGCACGCCGCGTGTGCCCAGACAAGCGCCGCCTGCTGCTCCTGCTCCGCAAACAACGCCGACTCCGCAGCAGGCACAGGCAACGCCTTCGCCGACACCTGCGCCGACGCCGACTCCTTACACTGAAAAAACTCTGGGAGAATTAAAGCGACTGCATCGCGCCGCGCTGGACAGCGATTATGCTTACAAGCAGACGGCATACATGTGCAATAACATCGGGCCGCGCTTGAGCGGGTCTTTGCAGGCCGAGCGCGCGGTCGAATACGTGGCGGGCGAGATGCGCCGTCTCGGCTTAAAAGTCCAATTGGAAGAATTGAAAGTCCCGCACTGGGTGCGCGGCCAAGAGACTGGCGCGCTGGTGCAGTTTCCGGGAATGGCACAGGGCACGACGCAGAAAGTTGTTTTGACTGCGCTCGGCGGCAGCGTCGCCACGCCCGCCACAGGGTTGACGGCAGAAGTGGTCGTCGTCGAGAACTTTGCAGAATTGCAGGCTTTAGGCCGCAATAAAGTGCAGGGCAAGATAGTGCTTTTCAACAAAAAGTTCGATCAGCAAATGGCGGCACAGGGGTTTGGCGGCGACGCATACGGCCAAGTGGTCGCGTATCGCGGGGGCGGCGCGAGCGCGGCGGCGCGTATCGGCGCAGTGGCCGCGCTGGTGCGTTCGGTCGGAGGCTCGCAAAATCGTCTGGTTCATACAGGCTCTGTGCGTTACGCGGACGATGCTCCCAAAATTCCCGCCGCAGCGGTCTCTAATGAAGACGCAGAAATGATCGCGCATCTCGCCCCGCAAGGGCTTGTGCGCTTGCGTCTCGTGCTGACGCCGCAACAGTTACCGGACGCTGTCAGCCATAACGTGATCGCGGACATTCCCGGCACGGAATTTCCCGAACAGATCGTGATCGTCTCAGGCCACTTGGATTCGTGGGATTTGGGGACGGGAGCGATTGACGATGCCGCCGGAGTCGCCATGGCAATGCAAACAATGCAATTAATTAAAAAGCTAGGATTGCGACCCAAACGCACCATACGCTTTATCGCATGGATGAATGAAGAGAACGGCCTTGTCGGAGGCCGCACCTACGCGCGCAACCAGCAAGCAAACATCGCCAACCATTTTGCGGCAATTGAGAGCGACCGTGGCGCGGGGCATCCGCTCGGCTTTTACTTCGCGGGCAAGCGAGAGATAGAACCGATGCTTGCTCCCATCTCAGCCATCTTGAGTGCATCCGGCGCGGGACTCTCGCAGTGGGTGGAAAGCTCTCCCGAAGCGGATATTATTCCGCTCTTCGCGGCGGGCGTCCCGGCGTTCGGTCTCTGGCAGGACACGCGCACCTATTTCAATTATCATCACACGGAAGCGGACACGCTCGATAAGGTTGACCCGCGCGAACTGGCAGAGAACGCAGCCGTCATGACCGTGCTGGCATACGGGCTGGCGAATTTAGAGCAGCCTCTGCCGCGCTGATGCCAGAGAGGACATCAACAGCTTAAACTACACTCTCAAGTGACATCCCCGCCGCGCGCGCGACGAGTTTTCGTGAGCGCCCACAAACGCCTTTCGACCGGGACTCTCCACGACACGCCATCCCGCCATGCCACATTGGAATGCGCGAGACGTTGAACGATCTCCAAAAGCAAATGAAGATCGTCTGCTGCGACCTCAATCTGTAAATTGATTATCCCTGTGAGACATACTATCAGATTGAAAATACTGGAAGTCGTGGCGTCCGGCGGTAAGCTCTTCGTCAACCATCTCCCAATCGGGGCTGCTCATCACAATCTTCAGCCAGTAAGTGTAATCTTTCGGGCTGCGTCGAAGCTCACAGCGCAACTCTTTCGTGTCGCTCCAACGCCAGTCGTCAACCTCCGACGGATTCGGAGAGAGGTCGCCAACGTATCTCCCGACAAAGACATGATCGTATTCATGTTCGACGAGCTGGTTGTCCAGTTCCGCCCTGTACAGAAACTTGAAAGCCTCGCGCAATTCACAATCAAAGCCCATCTCTTCCAGCAGTCGCCTGTGCGCTGCCGCGAGCGTCTTCTCGCCCGGTCGCGGGTGGCCGCAGGCAGTATTCGACCACAAGCCGCCCGAATGATATTTCGTTTGTGCCCGCTTTTGCAGCAGGAGGCGACCCGCACCATCGAAAACAAAAATAGAGAAAGCCCTGTGCAGACTTCCGTCAAGATGCGTTTTCAATTTCTCGCCCACCCCGACTTGGCGGTCTCCGCTGTCAACGAGAATCAACTTCTCTGCCATCATATAATTTCTCTCGGACTCTCTGCCGACTACATCTGGCTGAGTGCGTCAGCGCGTGGTGCGGCATGTTTGCCCTCGCCGATTTCCACTATGTAACGAGGATATTCCGGTGACGCATTGTAAACGAAATCCCCGATCCGACCGCTCTTGGTCGCAACCTCAACCACCTGGCCCTCAGCAACCAGGTCGCCACTCTTCCACCTGACGCGATCCCCAATCTGAAACCTCTTACTCGCCATGTTTTGATCTCCTCCAATCTGAATTTCATTAAAACCGGTCATCACATTTGATGTGACTCAGGTTGCAAGACTATCTCGTTCAAGACGCCTTCTCCCTCCTGCGTGGCCGCGAACAGGATGGCGCGAGCAGCCGCTTCGATTGTCAACATCCGTTCGCGCTGGACACGCATCGTGATCGTGTCCCAGAAGCCGGAGTTCACCCCGCCGAGATGCAGGAGGCTGATTCGCACACCGGCGCGCTTGACCTCCAGCGCCAACGCCTTGAGCATCCCTGTCAAAGCGTACTTCGAGGCGCAATAGGCCGCTGCCTGCGCCATCGGGGCACGCCCTAAAATTCCGGGCACGGCGATAATGTGACCGCGCTGCTGTTTCTCCATCAACGGCAGCACAGACTGGCACAGCAGAAAAGCCCCTTTGACGTTGACCGCCATCAGGTGATCGAACTCTGCCGCTGTGGTTTCGCCAATTGGTTTGAGGACTCCGACGCCTGCCGTGTACACCAATTTATCAACCCGCCCGAAGCGGCTGAGGGTCTCTGCGACGAGCCGTTTGACCTGGCTCTCGTCGGTCACGTCCGTCGAGAGTGAGAGCGTTCTGGCCCCATAGCGACTTTCGAGGTTGGCCTCAAGCACGGACAATTCCGCTTCAGTCCGGGATGCCAGCACGAGGTCTGCGCCAGCCTCCGCAAACAATTCGGCAGAAGCGCGCCCGATGCCGCGCCCCGCCCCAACAATCATCGTTACTGTATTCGATAGATTCATCAACTAAGACTCCATAGCGGCGTGGAGACGCAGCCTTTTAAGGCGGTGAGGAAACGCCCTTGAAAGGATGCTTCCAGTTTCAATACTTGACAATCCATGTCATACTGCTTCGCGTGAAGCTGATTGCCCAAGTCAAATTGTTGCCGTCCAAAGCACAAGCGCAAGCGTTGAAAGATACGCTTGAGTTGGCGAACGCTGCTTGCGATTGGATTAGCGAATTGGCTTGGGATGCTCAAGTGTTCAAACAGTACAAGCTGCACAAACTCGCGTACCACGATGCGCGCCACACCTTTAACTTGTCGGCACAGGTGATCGTGCGCTGCATCGCTAAAGTTGCGGACGCTTACAAACTCGACAAGAAAACCAAGCGCACATTTAAGCCGCACGGCGCGATAGCCTTTGACGATAGGATTCTGTCGTGGCAAACGGATAAGCAGGGCGCGAGTATCTGGACGGTCGCAGGACGCCAGAAGATTCCTTATACCTGCGGCGAGCGACAGAAGCGATTGCTTGAGTCCCGCATCGGAGAAACCGACCTTGTGTTTCGCAAGGGTAAGTTCTATCTGTTGGCGGTATGTGAAGTTCCAGAGCCGACGCCGGGCGACGTTGATGATGTTTTGGGCGTTGACTTCGGCGTGATCAATATTGCCACTGACTCTGATGGGCAGACTTTCTCCGGCGCAGAGGTTGAGCAAGTTAGACAGAAGCGTGCAACACAACGACAGATATTGCAGCACAAAGCGTCCCGTCAATCTCAGTCCGGCAAACGTCCGCGTTCTATTCACCGCTTGATTAAACGGCTGTCTGGACACGAACGAAACTTTAAGTCTCACACTAACCACTGCATCAGCAAACAACTTGTTCGCAAGGCGCAAGACAGCGACCGCAGCATTGCCATCGAAGATTTGAAGGGCATTCGCCGTCGCCCTCGGTTTGGTCGTCGAGAGCGAGCAAGGATGAGCAGTTGGGGTTTCGCGCAGTTGAGGCAATTCCTGACATACAAGGCCAAACTTGGAGGCGTGCAACTGATTTTCGTTGACCCGCGCAACACCTCGCGCACCTGTAGCGCGTGCGGTCATTGCGCCAAAGAGAATCGCAAGTCTCAAGCTGAGTTTGTCTGTGTAAGTTGTGGTCATAGCCTCAATGCCGATTTCAATGCGGCAATCAACATCAGCCGCGTGGCGTCTGTAAATACGCCTCAAGTCTCGGAACGCACGGCGTCGGTCTCCGCGTAAGTACAGGGACGAAAGCCACGCTCTTTAGAGCGTCGGTTGTTTACAGCTTTGCTTTGTGCTGCGCTCGCCAAACTTTAACTGATCAGTTCGAGCAGATGACCCATCCTGTGCTTCTTCGTACTCAGGTAAGAAACAGCTTCGCGCGTCGGCTCGATGTCGAGCGGCACGCGCTCCACGACCTTCAGCCCGCCCGTCACAAGGGCGCGTAATTTCTCAGGGCTGTTCGTCACCGCGCGCACCCTCGACAACCCAAGCTCCAACAGGATTTCCACGCACTGATGATACTCGCGCACATCTACGGCGAACCCCAGACGCTCGTTGGCTTCGATTGTGTCCGCGCCCTCTTCCTGTAAAGAGTAAGCGCGAATCTTGTTGATGATGCCGATGCCGCGCCCTTCCTGTAGTTGATAAACAACAGCGCCCCTCCCCTCCTGAGAAATCAGGTCAAGCGTGCGATGGAGTTGCGGGCCGCAATCGCATTTCGTCGAGCCGAAAATATCTCCCGTCATGCACTGCGAATGGATACGAACGAGAGTGGGCTCTGCGGCGCGCATCTCGCCCTTGTACAAACAGACAAACTCCTCCGCGCTCGTCAGCGAGCGATAACCGGCCAGACGAAACTCTCCCCGCACGGTTGGCAGGCGCGTCTCCGCGACCTTAAAAACAGATGGCTGTGCCAGCCCCCCGGTCAGGTTCCACTCAAAATTTTCAGAGGGCGCTTGCAACAGCATCTCTTCCGATAACATCAGTCACTCCTAACGGTCGGGAATTAGCCTACGCGTTCGTATGTCCTGTCATGAATTCCTTGGGCGCGCCTTTTCGGCTCATCCTCTTCCATCCTCTTGCCAGTCCGGTGAAACTCAAGGACTGTATAAGCCAGCCCTCCGCCGAGAAGAAGTGTGGTGAAGACACCAACTACGAAGATTGCCAGGTCAGACATTCCTTCACCTCCCCGCTCTGGTTCGGAAGTAATTGCCAACCGTGATGATCGAGGGAACCCACAGGCCAACGAAAAGCCCCGCTTCTTTGTTGGCTGCCCCAAGGAAACCGAACCACAGCGAAACGGAAAAAACCAGAGAAATAAACGCCGCTCCGAGTATTAAAGCATCCGCCTTTGTAAACATATCAGCTCCCTTTCTACGCTTCCTCTGAAATTCTCCCGGTCACATTTCACCCTTGCAACATCAGGACACGGTGAACGTTTTGAACGTTTTACGATAGACCGGGATTTTTGTCAAGCAAAAAATTAACCTTTTTCCTTTAATTGTTAGGTGTCCCTGCACGATTTGCGCGCTTTTTTCTTTACATGATGGATTGGCTCTGATAAAGTCGCATTCGATGGTACACATGGATGACAAAAACGATTCAAGGTAAAAAGCTGACCAGCAAAGAGGCTGCGCGCCTGCTAGGCGTGAGTGAGGCATCCGTCAAACGATGGGCCGACAGCGGACTGCTGCCAGCAGAGAAAACTGCTGGCGGGCACAGGAGATTTCGCCCGGAGGATGTCGCCATCATCCGGCGTGACGGGTTAAGGGAAGAGGATGTGAATCCTCTCAAAAAGAGGTTTCCCGCAAGGCCGCTGGAAGAATCCGTGCTTGAGCCTGCCAGAGTGGCGATGCTGGTTGAAGAGACGTTTGAGGCGCTCATGGAAGGGCACGATGAGCAATTGTCAGAGCTGTTCATCAATTTATATTTGCAGGGACAAACAGTTGCCGCCATCGCAGACCATTTACTCTGCGTGGCGATGCGCCGGGTCGGCGACCTCTGGCATGAGGGCAAACTCTCAATCACACAAGAGCACGTGGCGACACGCACAGCTCTGTCTACGCTGCAAAATTTCCATGCGGTGCTGGACGCGCCCAAAGGGAAACAGCTGATGGCTTTGTGTTGCAGTACGGAGGAAGACTTTCACGACCTCCCTGTCCAACTCACTGTGCTGACGCTCGAAGCAGAAGGCTTGAAAGTTTTCAACTTGGGAACCAGCACTCCTTTCTACGCCCTCAGAGAGGCGGTTGAGAGGTTCGAGCCGCAACTGGTTTGTGTGTCCTCAACCATTCTGAGCAATCTTGATCGCGCGGCGCGTGAATATGCGGAATTTCATCCGATGGCACGGCGCACGCATACCTCAGTCGTGCTGGGCGGCGCGGGGTTTTCAGACGCCGGCGTGCGCAAGCGTTTCCCCGCAGAGCTTTACGCAGACAGTTACCAGCATTTGGCGGCGTTTGCCTCAGGGCTTATGAGCCCTGAGACCGGCGGCCAATCGAATGAATCCTAGCGGGCTATTCATTGGTTGAAAAAGGGAAGAAAAATCTGCTTGTCCTCCCTTTTAGTTGATGTTTACCTGTCAGCCCGACCTTTGATAAAGGCCAGTCCGAAAATGAGTGCGAGCCCCAGTCCCGCGATCAAATATCCGTTTATTGGCGACCGCTTGTTCATTGCTCTCCTTTCGCATCGGGTGATGTTCATCATTGACACTGAGTTTGCCAGCCTCAAGCTTCGCTTCCAGCTCGCACAGAGCTTCAACGAATAGCTCAGTCACAGTTCCTGCTATACTCCGTGTCGCCTCCTTACCTGACTGCTGCCGGGAGCGGCAGGGATTTTGATTCAGACACTACCTTCAGCCCGGGGGGCTTGGGCAAATCGCCCAAGCCTGAAACCCGTCCGGCGTCTGGTGTCTTCAAAGGGTTTTTTTTAGCCATTCTGGGCTTCTTGCCGGAAACTTGCCGAGAAAGCTTTGGCTACCACGACATGACATCTACACTATACCACAAAATCGTTCAAATCGCTCATCCATAGATGGAAGAATTGTGTGCTAGCATTTAATTGCAGCAAAAATGCTTAAAATGCAAAGCACAGGAAAGAACAAGTTGATATATTCGCTCATATCGTGCATCATGGTTCTGAAAATTCTGTTGCTCGCGGGTCTTAACAGTGGATTGTCCCAGGGCAGAGGAGGATTGAAAGGCTATGTGAATCGGGCATCCTTTCAAAAGACAGTACGATGTTATCTAAGCTCTCATCAAATTCAGCGGTCGGAAAATCAGATATCTGGACCGTCACGGACTGGGATTGGCTGGAGCGCAAAACCATGGAGCGCGCTCTGCGTGCAGGCACTGAACAAAACGCATGGGGCGTCATTGTCAAGCAGGCGCGGTTGGTGATGCGTACATACAGCACAAGTTTCTTTATCGTCAGTCGCTTCTTGCCGGCAACGAAAAGAGATCAGGTCGAGGCCATCTATGCGGCGGTACGTTACCCTGATGAAGTGGTGGACACCTTTCCGATTGCACCGCCGGAGCGTTTGAGGTTGCTGAACCGTTGGTCTGGTTGGTACGAGGAAGGACTTAAGGCTCCCACCATCGGAGCCGCGCTGGAGAAAGGCGTGCCCTGCTTTCTGGCGAGTTTTACACGCGTCGTGCGCGAGCGCGGCATCCCGCCCGAACACTACCGCGCGTTTCTCGATGCCATGCGACGCGATGTCACGCCGCGCCCCTTCGAGACTCTGGACGAGTTAATCGAAAACTACATTTACGGCAGCGCCATCGTCGTCGGTTACTTTCTGGCTTACGTTTACGGCTCGAAGACCGAAGCTGATTTCCAGAGCGCGCTCAGGAGCGCCAGAGACCTCGGCATCGCCCTGCAACTGACAAACTTCCTGCGCGATGTCAGTGAAGATCAAAAGCG
>JACMLC010000038.1 GCA_014379795.1 Pyrinomonadaceae bacterium | reverse complement strand
TCAACATGAAAGAACCCGCCCGCTACCGCAGGCGGTTCTGACACTTTCTGATGAAAAAGCAAGGCACAGCGCGAATCTGTGTTCCCGTTTGCGTCAGCCGCGCGAGCGAGATTGCGCCTGCCATCGCACGCGCAGCCGAAGTCGCGGACATTATCGAACTGCGGCTTGATTGCTTAACCGAAGCGGATTTTTATGAGGTCGAGCGCCACCTCGCGGAATTGTTGCAGCACAGCCCGCGCCCACTCATCTTTACCTTTCGCCCGGCGGAGCAGGGCGGGCAGCGCGAGTTAGGTCAAAAAAAGCGTTTTGATTTCTGGTGTTCCGAAGGCAGCAAACTGACGAAAGACACGGCTCGTTATGTAGATGTCGAACTCGATGCGGCGCTCTTTCTCGCAAAAGCTGAAAAATATCTTGGTACGACGCCGGATTGGAGCCGGGTCATCTGCTCGTACCATGACTTTATAGACACCCATTCAGACCTGGAACAAATCAGGGAGCGAATGAACAGGACGCCCGCGCGAATCTTGAAGATTGCTGTGCAGGCTGACGACATTACAGATTGCCTGCCCGTGCTTCAGTTACTTGAGAGTGCGCGTCGTAGCGGTCGTGAAATGATTGTCATTGCGATGGGCGCAGCGGGAATTCTGACGCGCATCCTTGCGCCATCACGCGGAGCCTTCCTTACCTACGGCGCGCTTGATGAAAAACAAAAGACCGCGCCCGGGCAAATCAAAGCCATCGAGTTGCGCGATCTGTACCGCGTTCACCAGCTCAATCATCAAACCGAAATCATGGGCTTGGTCGGACAACCAGTCGGTCACACCTTCTCTCCGTACATCCACAACGCAGCCTTTGCCGCGCGCGGGATGAACGCTGTGTACATCCCTTTTGAAGTTCATCAATTAAATGAATTCATGAATCGCATGGTTGACCCGCGCACGCGGGAGTTGGAATGGAAGCTGCGCGGCCTGAGCGTCACCGCGCCGCACAAGCAAGCCATCATGCGGCATCTGGATTGGATAGAGCCGTCGGCGCAGGAGATCGGCGCGGTCAACACCGTCGTCGTCAAAGACCAAACTCTGCTCGGATATAATACCGACACCGACGCCGCTCTTGCGCCTTTGCGCGATGTGATTGAATTAAGCGGCGCGCGTGTCGCAGTCATAGGAGCTGGCGGCGCGGCGCGCGCCCTGCTCTGGATTCTGCGCGACAGGGGAGCGCGTGTTACTGTATTCGCCCGAAGCGTTGAGCGTGCGACAGAAGCAGCCAGTAAGTTTGGAGCGCAGTGTGAGCGGCTTGGCGGCGCGAGTTTCGGGGAGTTCGATTTAGTCATCAACGCGACTCCGCTCGGCACGCGTGGTTACAGAGAAGACGAGACGCCAGCTATTGCGAGCCAGTTACGCGGAGCGCGCATCGCTTACGATCTGGTTTATAACCCGCGCGAGACGCGCTTCATGCGCGAAGCTTTGACGGCTGGCTGTCACACTCTCGGCGGCCTCGACATGCTCGTCGCGCAGGCCGCCGCGCAGTTCGAGCTATGGACAGGCGCGGAAGCTCCATTCGCAGCAATGCGCGAGGCAGCAGAAAAAGCAGTAATGAGTGATAAGTGATGAGTGATGAGTAAAAACAGATAGCATTTCTCTTATCACTTATCACTCATCACTTATCACTTAGAAAATATGGAAGAGAGATATAGCAGGCAGATTTTGTTCGCGGGAATCGGCGCGGAGGGGCAGCGGCGTCTGGCGGGCGCGCGTGCCGCGATTATCGGTTGCGGCGCGTTGGGGTCGTCGCAGGCAGAGGCTTTGGCGCGTGCGGGCGTGGGGCATTTGCGAATCGTTGACAGGGATTTTGTCGAAGCTTCAAACCTGCAACGGCAGACGATGTTCACCGAAGCGGACGCGCGCGAGCGTTTGCCAAAGGCTGTTGCCTGCGTCAATCGCATCGCTGCTATCAATTCCGAGATAGAAGCTGTAGCGGAAGTCCTGGATGTCAACCACACGAACGTCGAGCGGCTGGTTAAAGATTGTGACGTAGCGCTTGACGGGACGGATAATTTTGCGACGCGCTATCTCATCAATGATGCATGCGTCAAGCATGGCGTGAATTGGATTTATGGAGCGGCGGTCAGCTCTTACGGAGTGACGATGACCGTGCGCCCGCGTGTTAGCCCGTGCCTGCGTTGCGTCTTTGAGGAATCGCCTCCGGCTGGAAGCGCGGAGACTTGTGATACTTCGGGCGTCATCATGCCGATTATCAGCATCGTCGCCGCCGTGCAGGTCAGCGAGGCCTTGAAACTCCTGACAGGGCAGACACAGAAGCTGCATAATTCGTTGATGCAGTTTGATGTGTGGAGCAACGAGTGGCGGCGCATCGCACTCAAAGCGCCGTTGCCGGAATGCCCTACGTGCAAGCTCGGAAGATACGAGACGCTCGAAGCGGAGGCGGGCGATTTTGTAGCCGTCCTGTGTGGCCGCAATGCCGTGCAGATTTCCCCGCCGCAACAGACGCGCATCAACCTCCGCGCTCTTTCGGAAAAACTGCGTGCGCTCGGCGAAGTTAAAGTCAATGAATACCTCTTGCGTTTTCGCGCGGGGGATTACGAGCTGACAGTCTTCGAGGATGCGCGCTCGATAGTGCGCGGGACGGATGATGTGCCGACGGCGCGCTCGCTCTATGCAAAGTATGTCGGCACATGAGAAGAATTTTGGATTGCGGATTGCGGATTGCAGATTGCGGATTGATTGAGCTAGACCGAACTTGAATCTGATTTTGACTCGTGACACATGAGAAAAAAGATAAATCTTACTCGCTTCATTAACGCGTTGACGATTCTTTTATCCTTCGCTTTCTTTGTTTCGCTTGTGCGGGCGGGCGAGCCTGTCATCTGGGAGACAAATTCCAGAGCGGAAATCCTGAAGGGCGAGGCGCGCGGCGTGTCCATCACGGATACGGGCGCGTTTATGCTGGGGCCGCGCGTGACGCAGCTCTTTAATACGGAGCAGGCTTTTATCTGGTCGAGCGCGGTGGATGGCGCGGGCAATGTCTATCTCGGCACGGGACATGACGGGCGTATCTTTCGCGTCACAGTGGATGGGCGCGGCGCGCTCTTTTATGACGCGGCGGAGTTGGATGTGACGGCGCTGGCTATCGGCAAAGACGGCGCGCTCTATGCCGGAACCTCGCCGGACGGAAAAGTTTATCGCGTTGGAGCGGACGGGCGCGCGGAAGTTTTTTTTGACCCGCCGGATAAGTACATCTGGTCGCTGGCCGTGCTGGCAGGCGGAGAACTGGCAATTGGAACGGGTGATAATGGCAAACTGTATCGCGTGCGCGCCAGCGGAGCGAAGGCCGAAGATTCTCTGCTCGTGGATACGAATGAAACGCACGTTATCTCGCTCGCGGTTGACGCACAAGGGAATCTGGTAGCAGGCACAGACCCGGGCGGGCTTGTCTTACGCATCTCGCCGGATGGCAAAGTGTTTGCGCTGTTTGATGCGCCTTTGCGCGAGATACACGCGCTTGCGCCCGCGCCGGATGGCTCGATTTATGCTCTCGCGTTGAGCGACGCGGCCTCGACGGCGCGCGGCTCAACGCCTACCGTGACGACTTCCGGTTCTGATTCAAGCGGGACTGGTACGACGACTGTGACCATCACTGCGGTTGACGAATCGGGCGCG
Organism: Pyrinomonadaceae bacterium; assembly: GCA_014379795.1. Taxonomy (GTDB): domain Bacteria; phylum Acidobacteriota; class Blastocatellia; order Pyrinomonadales; family Pyrinomonadaceae; genus JACMLC01. The sequence goes on along the minus strand of JACMLC010000038.1, from coordinate 8,441 downwards.
CCTTTGCAGGGACAGCAAACGGCTGCGCGCAGCCGTAACGATCTCGCCAGCGCACGCAGCGCAGTCTTTCGCCTGCTGCCGGACGGCGGCTCGGATGTCGTCTGGAGTTCCGCTTCGATTACAGCTTTTGCCGTCGCGCCCTCGCCGCAAGGGGGCGGCGTCCTGATTGGAACTGCCGACAAGGGACGCATCTATTCGGTGACGGACGACGGGCGTGACACGCTGCTGTTGCAATCGAACGAAGGTCAAATCTCTTCGTTCATAGTGCGCGGGCGCGAGGTCTTTGCCGCCTCAAGCAATCAGGGGAAACTATTTCGCTTTGGCAGTGAGCCGGTCAACGAAGGGACGTATGAATCGCCAGTGCGTGATGCCAAGCTGATAGCTTCGTGGGGACGCATCTGGTGGCGCGGCAGCGGTGCGGTCGAACTGCAAACGCGTTCCGGCAACAGCGAGCGCCCGGATCAGACATGGAGCGATTGGAGCGCGCCTTACAAAGACCCGAACGGAGCGCAAATCGCCAGCCCGCGTGCGCGCTTTATACAGTGGCGAGCCGTCCTGCGCTCTCCTTCCGAGAGGGGAGGCGCAAGCAGAGCCGAGACGCGGATGGAAGATGTCAGCCTTGCCTACCTGCCGCGCAATGTCGCGCCCGAAGTGCTTTCCATCACGACGCTGCCGTCAAGCGTAGGCTTGCAGCAGTCAATACAGATTCAGTCTGACCCGAACGTGGAATCTTCCGGTCTCGACCCCACGCTGTTTGGCGCAGTGGTGCAGAGCCAGCCGCGCCGCGTTTACCAGCGCGGTGCGCGCTCGCTGCAATGGCAGGCCGAAGACCGCAACGGCGACACGCTGGAATACGCTGTCTACTTTCGCTCGCTGGGCGAAAGCTCTTTCCGCTTGTTGAAGGATAAGCTGCGCGAAAACTTTTATACGGTGGATGGCGCAGCCTTAGCCGATGGCCGTTACGTTTTCCGCGTTGTCGCGACGGACGCGCCGGACAATGCTGCCGGTCAAGCCCTGTCGGGCGAGCGTGTCAGCGAGCCTGTTGACGTAGACAACACCCCGCCAATCGCACGCGCCGAAGGCGAAGCGAAAGTGACTGGCGACCGCGTGCGCGCCGTCATCGAAGTCATAGATTCGACGGGGATGATTAAGCACGCAGACTTTAGCCTCGACGGCGGAGCATGGCGCACGGTCTTTCCCGACGACGGCATCGCAGACAGCCCGCGCGAGCGATTCACGCTTGATCTACAGCTTGAAGGCGCAGGCGAGCATACAATCTCCCTGCGCGCCTTCGACGCCAGCGGCAACATCGGCAGCATCAGAATTGTTGTCAGAAAGTAAAAAGGTAAAAGTAAAAAGGTAAAAGGCAAAAGGTAAAAGGAAGGCGGAAACCATTTTAAATAGATACGGGTTTGTTTTTCTTGAAGTGAGTTGCTTTCGTCTTTCACTTTTACCTTTTACCTTTTTACTTTTACCTTGACCCTGCCCTATATCGTGCGCACTTGCCGGAAAGCGTGCGCTGGCGGATGACTTGCTGGTAAACTGTTGTGGGAAAACGCTGTGCGAGCGGAGGGGAGCGGCCTGTGGCATCCATCTTGCTCTACTCTTAAAGCGGCGCGTCTCTTCTCTCCCTCCCATGCGCGCTCATGTGAAATGAACATGAGGAGGCCACACGTAATGATGAAGAACTTGAAGCGAGTGATAATGGCGGCGGCGATGATGTTCATCGTCTCCTTCGGCGCGCTCGCGCATGACCAGAAGCAGGACGAGCAAAAGCCACCGCCCAAGGAATCTACGCCCAAGGTCGTCAACGAGCCAAAAAAGGACAAGCCGCCCAGCAACAACAACAGTGGCGGCAACCGGCCCAAAGACGACAAAAAGAAACCGTAAGACGGAGGCTGAAGAGCAGAGCAGTCAGAATCTTTTGAAGCTGATTGTATTAATGAACTCCCCGCGTTTCCTGTTCAACAGAACACGACGCGGGGTCTTTTAACTTAATCAAAGCGGAAGGCCGGAAATCAATTACTATTTTGATTTCCGGCCTTCTGTTTTAATCCTTAACATCCTGAGCCTAGACAGGCGCATCGTTGGTTATGCCCCACTGCACAACTCTCAAAGCGCCGTTGGAGCTTTGCAGAATGTACCAGATGAGATTGCCGGAGACATCTCTGATAGCGATGAAGTCGGCTTTTCCATCTCCATCAGTGTCAACTCCTCCGGTAAGGTCGCCGTTTAGCCCAAACTGCCTTGCCAGTAGCGTGCCGTTCGAGCTTTGTCGGACGTAGAATGTACCATTGCTCGGTCGCCAGACGGCAATATCAACTCTGCCATCCCCGTCGAAGTCCGCTCTGGTTCCGGACATAGTCTCATCGCCAGCGATACCCCATTGCACGGCAACGAATGCGCCGTTGGAGCTTTGCAGGATATACCAGATGAGACTGCCGCCAACATTGCGCACCGCCACGAAATCGGCCTTGCCGTCTTTATCGAAATCTCCCTCAATGACCTCATCCGTACTCGCCCCCCACTGCTGTGCGGTCACACCACCATCGGAACTTCGCAGGACGTAGAACGTGCCATTGTTCGAGTTCCAGACCGCAACGTCCGCTTTGCCGTCGCCATCGTAGTCCGAGGCGTTAGTCCGATTGCCATCAGCTGAACCCCATTGCACGGCCCTGAAAGTGTTATCGAAGCTTTGCAGGATGTACCACACGAGAGCGCCGCCGACATCGCGGATGACTAAATAGTCACTTCGGCCATCACCATCAAAATCTACCGTATTATCCGTGGAATCGGCGCTTTGTCCCCATCGGTGAACCGTCAGGGAGCCAGTGAGGCTGTTTTGAATGTAGAACGTGTTGTTGCTATCCCTGTAGACGGCTATGTCGAACCTGCCATCGCCGTCAAAGTCGCCAAACAGATCTGCAATCTTGAGCTGGCCGCGAATCTCGCCGCCGGAGAAATTCCCTGTGTGAATGTTGACGTACAGCAGACCTGAGCGCAGCATCTGAACCTGCGCGGGTGTGATGGGTTGGTTAGTAATTGTGATGTTGGCGGAAGTCCCACCTATGCCCGCGAAACCAATCTGGATACCGGCGTTCGCGCCGACCGGAGCTGCGCCGTGTATGTGGCCTCCGTTGGCTGCGCTCGACAGGCCGGAGTAGCTGAGAGTGACATTGATGCTCGTCTCGGCGGCATTGAGCGTGACGGTGCAAACGCCTTTGCCTGTGGTAGGCGTGGACGGCACCTCCTGTGCGGGGCTCAGGTTAGCCACGAAAACTTGCTGGGCATTTATTGTGAACGAGAGTAATGGGAGAATCGCAAGGGCTGCGAGCAATGTGAAAAGCTTCTTCATTTTTGATGCTCCTCGTGTGGGCGGGTGTTGCGGTTCCAAGTTACAGCAGGCGAAGGGAATTCGGCGGTAGCTTGGACAAACACCACCCTTGATCGTTAGATAGGATATGCTAGGGAAGGCGAGCCCTGTCTCTCTCTACAAAGACGAGTCCCGCCATTTGACCGATTGTGTGCGTAAGCTACGCTTGTTGGTCGTTGGTGTCAATGAAAATGAGAAGCATGCTAATAAACATAATGGCCGCCATTGAAAGGCGGCCATTGATGCTTGAATGTTGGTGCCCGCTAGAAGACTCGAACTTCTGACTTCACGCGTGTGAAGCGTGCGCTCTACCAACTGAGCTAAGCGGGCATGTCAAACTTTTAAGGACGCGAGATGCTAACAAAGGCGCGCGTTGAGGGTCAAGCAGGAGCGGCGCGCCTTTGCAATCAGACAATAATCTCAAAACCTGAAGACAGCTTTACTGTGCCAGTGGAGGATCGGCGGCGGTGGCCGGTTGATCCAGATTCTCGCGGATGGTGCTGACGTTCGGGTCTATGTAAAAGTGTCGTTTGCCCGTCGCGCTGATGCCTTCCGACACCTGCGGGTCGGCGTTGACGGTAAAAGAAGAAGGTTGATTCGCGGATTTCGGAATCACCTTGATGGTGAACACATAGCCATTAACCACCGGCTTCTCGCCCGCGAATCGTTCATCAAGATTACCCTCTTTGATAAGCTGGTCAAACGTGCCGAACTCGCCGCGATGCCCGAGCGAGTAATCAGCCTGCGATTTCCGTATGGACTCCAATACCTGTATCGCCGAAGTCTCGTTGCCGCGACGGATAATGATTCTCCATGCGGGAACGCCGACGCCGATCAGGATGCCTATGATGGCGATCACGATCATCAGCTCGATCAATGAAAAGCCGCGTTGGTCGCGTGAATTGTGTCGTCGAAGTAATTTTCTCATAACAGTTCCTCAAAAATAAGTACACGAAGCGATTTGATGCCGGTTCCAAAATTCTCTTTTATTCCATAGCTGACAGCCAGCATCCGGCTCTCGTGCGGCATCTGAAATTCTACTACATGGAGGCCATGTCGCGCCATCCGCGCTAGGGGCGGCAAAGCTAAAGAAGCTGGCTCAACCGAACGATAGCGTTTCGCGCCGGAGGGCAGCGTATTTTCGAGATGCGGCATCCCGTTCAAACATGTAGAATGAGACAGAGTCTTTCAAGGAAGCAGAGAATCCGAGCATGAGACGGTTGCAGGCGGCAGATAGAGAAACGGGGCGCACGACGCGCGAGGCGGTCGCCCGCATAGACGACTTGCAGGCGGCGGTTGAGACGGTCATCAAAGGCAAGCCGGAAGCTGTGCGACTCGCCATCGTGACGCTGATCGCGGGCGGCCACCTGCTCGTCGAAGATGTGCCGGGTATAGGCAAGACCACGCTCGCACATGCCTTAGCGCGCGCGCTCGATTGCGATTTCCAGCGCATCCAGTTCACCTCAGACCTGCTGCCTTCGGATGTCATAGGGCTGTCGGTCTTTAATCAGCACAAGGGGGTGTTTGAATGGAAACCCGGCCCCATCTTCGCCAATGTCGTATTGGCAGACGAGATTAACCGGACGACTCCGAAAACGCAGTCCGCGCTCCTTGAAGCGATGGCCGAAGGCCATGTCACGGTCGAAGGCATGACGCATCCCTTGCCCTCGCCCTTTATCGTCATCGCGACGCAAAATCCGATTGAGCATCACGGCACATATCCATTGCCGGAATCACAGCTTGACCGTTTCATGCTACGGCTGCGGATAGGTTATCCCGACAGCGAAGACGAGAAACGAATCCTGCGCGACCGCGAGCGCGCAGAGCCGCTTGATGCCTTGCGCGCCGTGATGTCAGGCGAACACATACGGGAGCTGCAACGCTCTGTCACAGAAGTTTCGGTTGACGATGCGCTGGTAGATTACCTGATGCGGATTGTATCCGCGACACGCGACACGGAGATGCTGGACTTGGGCGTCAGCCCGCGCGGGACGCTCTCCCTGTTTCGCGCGGCGCAGGCTCTCGCACTGACAGAGGAGCGCGCTTACTGTGTGCCGGATGACATCAAACGGCTGGTGGTTCCCGTCTTTGCGCACAGAGTCGTCGTCAGCTCGCGCTTCTCCTCATCCCTGCGCCGCAGCGAGGAAGCCGAAGCCGTCCTGCGTGAGATTATGAAGACTGTGAGCGTCCCAATCTAACAGTCCGGAGTTTCGGAGTCCGGAGTCGAGAGTCAAAACGCTTAACGACTCCGAGACTCCTGACTCCTGACTCCTGACATCTATGCATAAGTGGCGCAACGCAATTTTGGGAACGCTGCTGGTGTTGACCGGCTTGGGGACGACGGCCATCACTGTGCTGGCGCATCGCTTTGGCGAGCCGCAACTGGCAAGCGTCTCCGCCATCGCTTCGCTGGTCATCGTGGGCTTGATTTTGATTCTGGTCGTGCCGCCGCTCGCGCGCTCAGCCGGAGCCGAAGTCAAACAACTCGACTTTCCGGTTCAGCTTACGCCGGGAGGATTAATCTTTCTAGGCATCCTCGGCATCGTCGCTTTCGCGGCGTGGAACACAAATAACAACCTGCTGTTTCTGGTTTTCTCGCTACTCACTTCGACTCTCTTTGTCGCGCTGGTGGCGGCTGGCTCAGGCTTACGCGAGCTGGTGGTCTCGGCGCGCTTTCCGGATCACATCTTCGCGGGCGAGCCTGCGCCTGTGATTGTGACCTTGCGCAACACCAAACGCTTCCTGCCATCTTTTTCCATTCTGATCGAAGCGCGCGGCCCTGCCGGAGAAGAGGCTGAGAAAGAAAAAAAGCGAAGGCCGATTCGTCGCCTGCGTTTTAATAAACGCTCGCTCGCCTATTTCATTTACGTGCCGCACCGCGCTTCCGCAGAGCAGCGCGTCGAGCAGCTTTTTGAAAAACGCGGTCATATCCTCGTCACAGGCTTTGAGCTTTCGACGCGCTTTCCCTTTGGCTTCTTTCGCCGTCGTCGCCGCCTGCGTGCGCGCGATGTTGACCTGATCGTTTTCCCAAAGCCTGAGCCGGTCGGGGATGAGCTGCACCTGCTGCCTATGAACGCCGGACGCCATGCCTCTGTGCGGCGCGGCGCGGGACACGACCTGCTCGCCCTGCGCGACTATCACCCGCAGGATGACTTGCGGCACATTGACTGGAAAGCGACGGCGCGCGGGCAACGACTGATCGTCCGCGAATTTACGGCAGAGGACGAGCGGCGCGTGACCATCGCGCTCGACACGCGCGTGTCGAGCGTGGCAGCCGTAGATAAAGATGCAGAGCAGAAACAATTCGCGGAACGCTTTGAGGAAGGCGTCACGCTCGCCGCCTCGCTCGTCGCTCATTTCATAGAAGAGCGCGCAGAGGTGCGGCTCGTGCTCGGGCAGGAGGGAGGCCGTTACGCCGTCGGGCAAAATCATCTCTACGACTGCCTGCGCCGCCTGGCGCTTGTCATGCCGCGCGAGCAGCAAGCCAACGGAGATGCGCCGCGCGAGGCGTTTAGCTGGGACGACATGGACATACACCTGACCGCCGATGCGAACTATGCGATTATCCTGACGACCGCCGCACCCGGCTCGATTCCCGCACACGTCTGGCGCGCGTCCCATGTGATATATTTATAAATCCAGAAAAATTTTCGGCTTTGATAAAGAAGAGGAACAGGCTATGGCAACCGCGACATTTGACGAAGAAAAATTGAAGGATTTATTGAAAGCAGCTTTGGTTGAAGTTCTCGAAGAGCGTCGTGATTTGGTGCAGGATATTGTGAAGGAAGCTATAGAGGATGTGGCGCTTTCATGTGCTATTGAGCAAGGGTTAAGCAGCGAATCCGTCTCTCGCAGCGAGGTGTTTGAAAGGAGCTAACATGACTGACCTGCGTTTCCCCGTTGGAGAGTTTCAGTTGGATGACGATAACCTGACCGACGAGCAGCGGCAGCAATTTATACAGGAGATAGCGGAAACCCCCGCGCGTTTGCGAGAGGCCGTCGAGGGGCTATCGGACGAGCAGCTTGATACGCCGTATCGCCCGGACGGGTGGACTGTCAGGCAGGTGGTGCATCATGTACCGGATAGCCATCTTAACAATTACATTCGTGTCAAATTCGCGCTGACGGAAGACGAGCCGACCATCAAGCCTTACGACGAAGCAGTCTGGGCTGAGATGGCAGATTCCGTTGCGACGCCGATTGAGGTTTCTTTGACGCTGCTCGAATCCCTGCACGCGCGTTGGATTGTTTTGCTGAATTCGCTTTCGCCCGAAGATTTCAAACGCGTGTTTCATCATCCAGAACGCGGAGCGGTCTCGCTGAACATGAACGTCGCCCTGTACGCGTGGCACGGCAGACATCACGTCGCGCACATCACAAGCTTGCGCGAGCGGATGGGTTGGAATTAAGAAACGCTTGAGTAAAAAAGTTCGCGCTTCAATTTTTGTTCACTCTGTGGCTCTGCTATAAAATAATCGCTTCATGGCAACTACCTTCAAAGAGGCGGGCAGTCAGGCTCGCCTCTACGCTTATACACGCGCGAGCCTGTGGTTAATCGCGGTCTGCTTTGTGCTGTCGGGCGCGACCGGCTTGATTTACGAAGTCCTGTGGGCGCGGATGCTGGGGCTTGTCTTCGGCGCGACGACGTTTGCCATCAGCGCGGTGCTGGCGGCGTTTATGGGGGGCCTCGCGCTCGGCAGCGCTTTGGCCGGAAGATTCGCGTCGAAGATCAAAAGGCCGCTTCAAGCTTACGGGCTGATGGAAATCTGCATCGCGCTGTATGCGTTGCTGGTGCCGCAGCTTTTCCGGCTGGTTGACGGTCTTTACGTGCTGATCTGGAAACAGTTCGAGCCGGGTTATTATGCTTTCAATGTCTGGCGGTTCGCGCTGTCGTGCGCGGTCTTGCTCGTCCCGACCGCCTTGATGGGAGCGACGCTGCCGGTGCTGTCCGCAGCCATCCTGCGTGCGCCTTCGTCTAAAGCAAACTCTATCGCGCGGCTTTACACATGCAATCTGGTGGGCGCGATTTTGGGGACGCTCGCCGCAGGGTTCGTCTTGCTGCCGGAGT
>JACMLC010000332.1 GCA_014379795.1 Pyrinomonadaceae bacterium | reverse complement strand
TGGTACACCAAAGACATACGCATCCGCGTTCCCGAAACCGTGCGCTTTGTTTTGAATGGCCGGAAGCGCAGCGACGTGACCGCCAAAGACGTGATGCTCTATATCCTCTCGACCGATTACATGAAGCAAGGCAAGGGCATCGGTCAGGTGCTTGAGTTCGCGGGCGAGGGTTTGGCGGAAATGCCCATGGACGAGCGCGCGACCCTGACCAACATGGCGGTCGAAGCGGGCGGCACGACCGGCATCATAGAGCCTGATGAAGTGACGCTGGAATACGTTGTTCGCATGCGCGGCCTCGATGCTGAAGAAGTGCGCAAAGGATTTCTCAAGAGCGATGCGGACGCTGTTTATGCGGCTGTGTTTGAGATCAATCTTGACGAGTTGCGCCCGATGGTGGCAACTCCGGGCGACCCGCGCAACGGCATCAACATCGAAGAGCTAGAGGAAGAAGTCAAAATTGACGCGGCCTACGGCGGCTCATGCACGGGCGGCAAGATGGCTGATATGGACATGTACGCAGAGGTCTTGCAGCGCGCGGTCGAGCAGGGGCGGCGCGTCGCTCCCGGCGTCCATCTCTACCTGCAATTCGGCTCGCAGAAAATCAAGCAGTACGCGCGCGAGCGCGGCTATCTCGAAATCTTCGAGCGCGCGGGCGCGGAATTGATAGACCCTAGCTGCGGCGCGTGCATCAACGCTGGCCCCGGCGCATCAAAATCGCCGGACACCGTCACGGTCAGCGCACAGAACCGCAACTTTCCCGGACGCAGCGGCCCCGGCAAAGTCTATCTCGCTTCGCCCTATGTCGTCGCGGCCTCTGCGATTGCCGGTCACATCGTCGCGCCGGAAGAGTTTTTGAAAGTCGCGGAAGAAGAATTAGTCGGCGCATGAGAGAAAAGCGCGTGAGACCTATGCGAGATTTATCAATCCAAAAGATACCGCTTCATCAATCAAATGAGAGCGATGACCTGAAGGATAAAACGCCCGGCGAGCTTATGGGCATGATGTGGCAACTAGCCCTCGACGCTTGGGGTTTTAAGGAAAACATGATTGCCGAACCGAGATGTCAAAGAGACATCGTGATTCTAAAAAGACGCGAGACACATGGGCGCAGCCGTTCCTAAAACTGAAAACACCCTGCACGTCGAGAGCAAGTACGCGCGAATGGAGCGCGAGCGCAGATTTTTATTGCGTGAATTGCCGGAAGGTTTGACGCGAGCGAGCGAGCATGTGCAAATCTGGGATAACTACATCACTAACACGCGGCTGCGCCTGAGAAAGATTCGTATCCCGCAAACACGGCAGTGGAAACTAAAGCTCACGCAAAAGTTCGCGCCCGAAGCTCAGGACTTTTCGCGGACTATCATCACCAACACTTATCTTTCCGCTACTGAATACGAAGTCCTCTCGGTCTTTGAGGGAAACGAGATACGCAAGAATCGTTATCCGTTCGAGCATGAGGGCCGCGCCTTTTCGATAGACGTTTTCCTCGGCTCGCTCTGGGGCTTGATTCTCGCAGAGACTAGCTTTCAGACAGATGAAGAGATGGAGAGCTTTACGATGCCAGCCTTCGCCGCGTTGGAAGTCACCGGAGATGAAATGTTCACGGGCGGGCGGCTGGTCGAACTGACTGCCGATGAGATACGCGCCGAGCTTGGCAGACGAGCGGGGCGCGAGCAAGAGTTTCTCAAAGAAGTTTGAATAGCATTTCCTTTAACAACAACAGAAAATCCTGAAAGATAATTTGTGACTTCACCCGCGTCAATCATTTATACCATCGGGCATGGACGCCATCCGTTCAATTATTTTCTTGAGCTTCTACAGCAACACGAAATCGCTTTCGTTTGTGATGTCAGAAGCGCGGCGCGCTCGCGTTGGCCGCAGTATAACGGGCGCGTGCTGGAAGAGAATTTAAGAGAGCGTGGCATCGGCTACGAGCATCTGCCGGAGTGCGGCGGCAAGGTGGTCGCGCCGCCGGATGAGCTGGCGCGCGGGCTTGACCGCATCATCGAACTCGCTTCAGAGCTACGCGTCGCCATCATGTGCTCGGAATCTCAGCCGCTCACAGGGCACGCAAGCCCTCGCGCCAATTGTCATCGCGTCGGCCTGCTGTCCACCCCCTTGCGCGCACGCGGCGCAAAGATTCTGCACATCCTACCCGGCGGCGGATTGTTGGAGCTTGATGAAGCCAAGCTGCCTTCTATCTGGTAAAGAGCGTTGTTGAAAAAGCGAAAGAGATTTTAAATTCCGCTGTCATTTTGATCTGATAAATTGCCACTAGCTTCAGCTAGTGGAAGTGAAGCGGGAAGAAGTCTCTCGGCTTTAGCCGAATGATCATAAACGCATCGCTTGAGCTAAAGCTGAAAAGGAAAGATTGATTTAAGTTCGGCTAAAGCCGTTTCTTGCTTGCCCTTTTTGTCCACTAGCTGAAGCTAGTGGCAATAATAGATATCACCAGAGCCTAACCCGCTCTGTTTCGAGGATTGGTCGCGAGGTAAACCATATCTTCATCGTCGTCGTATTCTTTTAATCCCTGACAGGTGAATCCGATTTTTTCCAGCACGCGTTGTGAGGCAGTGTGTTCGGGGTCTGTGAGGGCTATGACTTCCGTAAACTTCAGCGTGTCGAAACCGTAGCGCAGACACGCTCCGGCTGCTTCGGTCGCGTATCCCAAGCCCCAAACGCGGCGAGCCAGAAGATAGCCCAGCTCGATCTCTCCCGTGCTCTCAAGCCGCGCGAAACCGCAACTGCCGATCACGCTTTGGCTCGCTTTCTCTACGACAGCCCAGCGAGAAAAGCCGTGCTGCTCCTGATAATCCGCAGCCCAGCGCAGAAAGCGGCGCGCATCGTCAAGATTCCTGTATGGCTCGCGCGTGCCGATGTGCAGCATGACTTCCGCATCGCGGCAAATTTCAAACAAAGCTTCGGCATCATCAAGCGTCCATGCGCGCAAGGTCAGCCGCCCGGTCTCTATTAACTTCATCATCGCTTTTTGTTTTAACCGTTGGCGGGAGCGACTTCCGTTTCGTTGTATTCGGCGACGGGCAGAGTTTGAGGCAGTTTCTCGAATCTTCTCTCGGATGCGCTAAAGACATTTACTTGTCAATGTTTACTTTATCGTAAATATCTCGGAGGGCTAAATTACATTCAATCGAATGGAGATGGATTGTCTCCTGCATGTCATCGGTCTCTGATAAGAGCCATTGATTGTCCGGTTGCCTGACGTAATGTTCAATGTGCTGCTTATCCTGCGCGATCACCAGATACTCGGCTAGAGAATTCAGCTTGCGGTAATGTTCAAACTTCTCGCCTCGATCATAACTGGCAGTTGATTTAGAGAGAACCTCTACCAGCGCTGTCGGGTTAAGCAGTGTGTCTTTCTGGTCATCATCAAATGCGGGGTCGCCGCAGATAATTACCACATCGGGATAAGTGTATAGTCCCGTCGGGCTGACTTTCACGCGCATGTCGCTCGGATAAATTTCGCAGGGACGCCCTTTCAGTTGAGCATGAAGCGAGGCCAGCACATTACCTGCGACCAGATTATGCTTGCGGCTCGCGCCCGTCATCGCAAAGATTTCGCCGTCGAAATATTCGCTCTTGTAATCAGCCTGACGTTCAAGAGCCAGATATTCTTCCGGCGTATAGTAAATTTTGGCTTCGGATGACATCACATTATTTTGCTTTAACCTTCACCGCAACACTTCTTTCTTCATTGGCGCTTGAAAATCTAACGCTTGAATTAACGAGGTAGGAAACATCTAACCAAGTATCCAATCTTGCACATGAGAGCCACGTTATTTACGCTCTGGTTAAATGAGTTGTCAGGTGCGTGCCTTAGTAGAGCGTCAATATACAAGTAATAGTCTACTTCTGACGTTTTCCTAATTCACCTGATAAAACAGAGCCTTTCACTGTTTCAAAGTTCGCAAAGGCCGTGTCGAGGTACATAGCAGCAAAGATTGCTATCAAACTGACTAATAATGCTATGCGAACGTAGTCATCTTTGGTTTCAATACTTTCAGCCCTTCCCGTCACTGCAACTTGCACTACAAGATAAAGAACGGACGCGACGAAACCTGCCCCTAACCCTAGGGCAACATCCAAATTTAAATCTCTAGCAGTTAACATTCGACCATTACGTATATCAAACAAATTTTTCAATGCTGAGCCTATTAGCCCAGCGAAACAAACTGATATAAAAACGAGTCCAAGTGGTACGACCCCTCTTGAAGTTAGATTGTATCCGTACGCGATAAAACTAACCCATCCAACCATTGCTACTAGTAGAATTGCAATAGCACCGGCAAGAACAAACCGAGGGATAGCATTTTTGATAATCGTCTTTCGTACTTTCTCAAGAGATTCTACTACCTCCTCCGCGCTCTTCTCTCCTTTCCAAGGTTCAGCTAATTTATCTATTTCAGCATCTGTTAACCCTCCTCTATAAAATTCTTCTCTTTTACTACTTGCATATAGCCATACAGCTTTTCCAGCGCCCCCAAAGGAACCTATGGGTATCACGGTTTTGCCAAGCATATATGCTGAGACCCCTGTACGTGTCGAACGTGTGCCTCCACCCATTATGATCAATGCATCTGCATCTGCCATTGCCTCCATGTGGACAATTTGAGTATCCGGCGAAAGATGAATCTTGGGTACTACATCAGTATCTTCTGCTCGTTCTAACTCTTTAAAGTACAATTTACTATTGTCTGACACATGTAGCTCAACGGATGACTTGTCAGATGCCTTCTTTGCGCCATCAAGAATGTAGGGGTCTACTGTGTCTTGTGACCTTGAGCATATAAGGATTGTATGTCCGTTTTTGGTAAGTTGGTAGCCAACTTGGGCAGCCGCCTCAAATAGGGGTGTTTCCTGTTGAGTTACATCGCCTTGGGTGGAAGTAAATTCGTAATCAAAGCGGTTTGAGCCAATAACTAAAACGCGCATCGAAATAACCTTTCGTAGATAGTTTATCAACTAGTGATAGTGAAGACCGCGACAAGTTGAGTACCTCCAGCTAGGTCAGCCATAGTGAAGATCTGTTGAGCGGAATACTGATAATAAAGGCTGACTGAGCGAGGAGCATAGCACAAGCTATTTGTTGTCACTAACTTTAGTTTATAAAATGCTCTTGAGGAACTTTATTGTCGTAAGTGTCTAACATACTTTTAATGTATTGCTTGAGTGATTTTAACTACTAACCGGAGCGACTTCCGTTTCGTTGTACTCGGCGGCGTGGCTGCGCATGAAATAGATCGCTGCCAGAAAGGCTATGAACATGATGGCGGAGGCCGTCCAGAAGGTGGCGCGCACGGAATTATCGGAGATGTGCTGCGGCGGCGAGGTCGCGCTGTAGATGAGAAACGCGCTCAGCAGTGGGCCAACGACGCGCGCAAGGCTCGCGGCGGATTGCGTGACGCCGAGGATGCTGCCCTGTTCGCCGCGACCCACGCTTCTGGATGTGAGGCTGGTCAGAGCCGGGGTCGCCAGCGAGTTGCCGATTGAGAGCAGTCCGGTAATCAACAGCAAAGCGACGAGACCGCCCGCCCGCGGCCCGACGAACGGGACTGCAAAGAGGCTGATGGTGAACAGCAGCGCGCCCGCGACGACCATCGGCAATTCGCCGAATCGCTTGACTATCTTTCCGATAAAAACGCCTTGCACGATGGCTGCAATCGTCCCTATGAAGAGGAAGAGATAACCGTTGTGCTGCGCATCGTAGCCAAAGCGATACATGGTATAGAGCGCGAACGTCGTCGTCATGATTGAAAAGGCGATGACGAAGAGAAAGTAGATCAAGAGGACGAACGCGAGCCGCGTGTGCTTGAGCGAACGCTGCATCAACGCCCAACGGCTCTCAGGCGACCGCGCGCGCGCCGGGTGATCCGCCGTCACCGTCTCAGGCAAAGTAAAGTACAGCAGCGTCGCGTTGGCGAAAGCGAGCGCGGCGGCGAAGAGGAAAGGCACGGCGATGCCCCAGCGGCTCAGGATGCCTCCGATGGGTGGGCCAAAAATAAATCCCAAGCCGAACGCCGCGCCGACGATGCCCATGCCCTTCGCGCGCTCTTCCGGCGTCGTGATGTCCGCGATATAAGCTTGTGCCGTAGAGATATTGCCGCCCGTGATGCCGTCTAAGATACGCCCCGCAAAGAGCATCCACAGCGTCGTCGCAAATCCCATTATCAGAAAACCGATGCCCGTCCCGATTAAGCTCAAAAGCAGCACCGGACGACGCCCATGCTTGTCCGACAATCTTCCCAGAATCGGCGAGAAGATAAGCTGCATCACAGAGTAAGACGCGAACAGCAGCCCGACCGAGCGCGGCGTCGCGTTGAACCTGTCGCTCTCCACATAAAACGGCAGCACAGGGATGACGATGCCGAAACCTATCAGGTCTATGAAGATCGTGATGAAGATGACCAGCAGCGGGGAGCGTTTCATAAAGTGATAAGTGATAAGTGATAAGTGATGAGATAAGAGCAACGCTTTTTAGCTTTACTCTTATCACTTATCACTTATCACTTATTAATGTACTTTACCCTTCTCGTTCGCATCAGCTTCTGATCTATCGAAGCCTGACCCCCTCCTGAGATGACGAGCGCCAAAGCCATGCCGAGCAGGGCGACCGTGTACTCGATGCCTTTGTTGGGCAGGAAGAATGCGCCCCAGTGGACGCCGAACATCGCGACGAGCATGACAATGGCGATGGAGAGCGCGCCGAGTCGCGTCAGAAGCCCGAGCAGCACCAGCAGCCCGCCGATCAGCTCTGAGGCCAACGCCGCGCCCATCCACAAAGAGGCCGGGCGCATAAAGCTATATGGCGGATTGTTTGCCATGAATGCAGAAAAGCCGGGGCCGCCCCACCAGCCGAACGCTTTCTGCGCCCCG
>JACMLC010000331.1 GCA_014379795.1 Pyrinomonadaceae bacterium | reverse complement strand
TATGCCTTTACGCCGATGGGCAAGGTGATCCAACTGCCGCGCGGCGCAAGCCCTGTGGATTTCGCCTACGCGATTCACTCCGAAGTCGGCAATACCTGCACCGGCGCGAAAATCAATAATCGCATGGTTCCACTGCGCACGCAGATTCAGAACGGCGATGTCGTGGAAATTCTGACCACCTCAAATTCGCATCCGTCGCGCGACTGGCTGCATTTTATCGTCACCGCCCGCGCGAAAAACCGCGTCCGCCACTGGGTCGCAGACCAGCAGCGCGCGGAATCTGTAGAGATTGGCCGCAAGCTCTTTGAAAAAGAGGCTGTGCGTTTTCAGCTTTCGCTCAAGAAGCTTTTGAACGATGGCGAGTTGGCGCGGATTGCGAACGAGTATGGTCTGGGGCGCGCGGAAGATTTACTGGCCGCCATCGGCTACGGCAAGATCGTGCCGCGCAATGTCATCGCCAAGCACTTAGGGCCGGAAAAATTCTCAGAGCTTGACACGCAGAAAGAATCCAAGCTGCGCAGCGGCATGCGCGCCGTGCGGCGCTTGATAAGGCTCGGCGATGATTCAATCGTCGTGCGCGGCGTAGACGATTTAATGGTCACGCGCGCGCGTTGCTGCAATCCTTTGCGCGGCGAAGACATCGTCGGCTACGTCACGCTCGGCAAAGGCGTGGTGGTTCACACGCGCCGCTGCAAGAACGTCAGCCAGTTGATGATCAACCCTGAGCGCATCGTCGAAGTCGAATGGGCTAGTGGCTCAGACAAAGAAGCTTACGCCGTCAAGCTCCTCGCCATCACAGAGAACCGCACGGGGATGATCGCTGGCATCACCGGAGCCATCTCGGACATGAAGACGGGCATCCGCGACGCGCGCGCCTCGGTCGCCGAAGACGAGCGCGGGCGCATCGAAGTCACAGTCGAAGTCTTCGATGTCAAGCATCTCGATAAAGTCATCACCTCAATCAAAAGCGTCCCCGGCGTGCTTGATGTCGAGCGTCTACAAGGGGCAGCTTAACTTGCTAAAATTTTCTCGTGAGGTTTTTTATGAGTACGAAAACCAGCGCGACCATCGAAGATTTATACAAAGTGCCTGATAACCGTAAGGCTGAAATCGTTGATGGAGAGGTACTAATAATGTCTCCCACCGGCTCTGCTCTTAATTACGCCGCAGGTGAAGTTTTTGCCAGCCTGCGAGAATATGCGCGCCGAACAAAGACTGGCCGTGCAGTGACGGACAATGCGGGATTCAAAGTGAATCTACCTCATCGCGATTCGTTAAGTCCGGACGCGGCTTTCTATGTCGGAGAGCCGAAGGGGATGAAGTTTTTCGATGGCGCGCCCATCTTCGCCGTCGAAGTCAGAAGCGCAGGCGATTACGGTCCGGCAGCAGAAAAAGAGATTGCACAAAAGCGTGCCGACTACTTTGCCACAGGGACGCTTGTGGTCTGGGATGTGAATTTACTCGGTGACGAAGTGGTTAAGGTGTATCGCTTCAGCCAACCTGACAAGCCAGCCATTTACGGGCGTGGCGAGGTAGCAGAAGCAGAGCCTGCTGTTCCCGGTTGGTCAATATCGGTTGATGATCTTTTTGAATAACCCTTCACAGTTATCTCGTCCTGAACACATTTCAAATAGCAGCCTTCTTATCTGCCTTTGGCCTTCTCTTATCTTTCTGGTAAAATACGCAGTTTGTTTTAGGGCTTGGGAAAAGAGGTTTTCCGTCTAGTGAAGCAGATCATCAAAACAGAGCGCGCGCCGCAGGCCATCGGGCCATATTCGCAGGCCGTCAAAGCCGCCGGTTTTGTTTTTGCTTCGGGGCAGATTCCGATTGATCCTGAGACGGGCGAGTTCGTCGCCGGAGGCGTCGCAGAGCAGACCGCGCAGGTCTTGAAAAATCTTTCGGCGGTTCTGGAAGCCGCCGG
Organism: Pyrinomonadaceae bacterium; assembly: GCA_014379795.1. GTDB lineage: Bacteria > Acidobacteriota > Blastocatellia > Pyrinomonadales > Pyrinomonadaceae > JACMLC01. The sequence goes on along the minus strand of JACMLC010000331.1, from coordinate 1,811 downwards.
GACAACGCTCGAACAGGTTGTCAAAACTACAGTTTTTCTTGCGGATATGAAGGATTTCGCGGCGATGAACGAGGTTTACGCGCGATTCTTTACCGGCAATGCGCCGGCGCGTGCGACGGTTGAAGCATCCGCGTTGCCGCGTGATGCGCGCGTCGAGATCGAGGCGATTGCGCTCTGTCTCTGAAAACGAATAGCTCCAACCAGGTCAGGGCTGCTCTCTTAAAAGCTAACAGCCTCCCGGATGGAGCTAAAAGTGAATTTGAAAATTTAAGTGTTGAGAAAGCTTCTCAGGCCGCTTTCGCTATTTTGCCTGCTTTGATGCAACTGGTGCAAACCTTCATGCGCTCGACGCCGCCCTGCGGACGTTGGACGCGAATGGCTTGCAGGTTGGGATTAAAGCGACGGCGCGTGCGATTGTTAGCATGAGAGACATTGTTACCGAACTGCGGGCCTTTGCCGCAGACTTCGCATCGTTTAGCCATAATTGAAATACCTCCGTACGGATAAAAACGTTGAAACGTTCTCATGGTTTAAAGCATCTATGACTTTGAGAACGGTTCAAAACGAAAATTTATAACAAACGGAATTATAGAACGTCAAGTGATGCGGGGGCTATGAGGCTCTCGGATCCGCCATTATCGTTTAGCTTGAAGGAGCGTAAAACCCACAGTGCATAAAGCCGCCAAACAAACTCTGACCATCGCCCTCTTGGGGCTGTTGGCCTTCGCCTTCGCCGCCTGTAAGAACACGAGCAGCGATTCCGGCAACAATCCGGACGCGTCCGTCGCCGCCGTCGTCAACGGCAAGAACATCATGCTGGCCGAAGTTGATAAACTCATCAACCAGCAGTATCAAGGCCAGCAGTCGAAACTGTCGCCGCTTGAGCTGGCGCAGGTGCGCCTGCAAGTGCTCGAACAGTTGATTCAACGAGAGGTGCTCTTTCAGCGCGCCGAGCGTGAAAACCTGCTCCCGAATGAAGAGGAGATCACACAGGTTATCAATACGAGGATGCAGCAAGGCCAGATGACACAGGAGAAGTTTCAGGAGTATCTGAAGGGGTCAGGCCAGACCATGGAGTCCGTGCGCGAATTGGCGCGCAGGGATATTGCCATCCAGAAGCTGCAAGATAGAACCAGCAGCAAGATTACCATCAGCGACAAAGAGGTCGAGGACGCCTACAACAACAACCGCGATCAGGTCGTCAACAAGCGCGGCGTCGAGCTGGCCGCCATCATTGTTGACCCGACGGACAACGGCATGCAGGACGATGCCAAGAACGACCTTGAGGCCAAGCAGAAAATTGATCTCATCTTTCAGCAGTTGAAGAGCAATGCGGAGTTTGCAGACGTGGCGCGCGCCAAGAGCGAAGACCCGAAATCGAATGAGAGCGGCGGAGACATAGGGTTTGCGACTGAGGCGGAGCTGAAGCAGAATAATTTCCCGGCCACTCTGGTCGCAGAGTTCTTCGATAAGATGGACGCCGGAAGCTACACCGCGCCCGTTACATTTAATAATCGCTGGTACATCTTTAAGCTCAAGCGCAAGCAGTTGCAGGACGAAAACCTGAATCTGGAGAGTCCCGGCGTCCGGCAAAAAATCACGGACATGCTGGTCAACCAGCGCAAGCAGATTCTCAATCAGGCTTTGCTCGAAGCTTCTATGAACGATACGAAGATCGTTAATAATCTCGCCATCAAGATGCTGGAAAGCCCCAATAACCTGAGCGGCCCGCGTCCGGCACAACAACAGCAGCAGCCGCAACCGGCTCAACAACCGAGTCCGGCCTCCACGCCTGCCGCCAGCCCCGCAGC
>JACMLC010000330.1 GCA_014379795.1 Pyrinomonadaceae bacterium | reverse complement strand
GGGCGATTTGGAAAGAAGCAGCGCTGCTGTACCCGCTAGAAGCTCTGACGTGCAGGCAGACCTTGAGGGACTGCCCTCTCTGGTCGGGCGTCTGGGCGACGATGTGATGACGCTTCTCGATACGAAGCTCAGTTTATTAAAAGTCGAAGTCAAGGAAGATGCGGACGCTTACGTCAAAAGCGGCGTCATGATCGCGACGGGCGGCGTGATTGCCGCCGTTGGCTTTGCGCTCGTGAATGTCGCGGTCGCCTTTCTGGTCTCGACCCTCTTTAACTTTAGCCCGCCGGTTAATTACGCGCTCGGATTTGTCATCACCGGCGCGGTGTACCTCTTGATCGGCGGCACCATCGTCATCGTGATGAAGAATCGTCTGGCAGGGGTTGACCCTGTGCCTCATAGAAGCGTTGAAGAATTCAGAAAGGATAAGCAATGGCTGAAGAAAGAAATTTAGGAGTCGCACGCGCGCCCGAAGCAGATGAAGATACAACCAAAGCAGAGCTTCAACGCCGTATGGAAGAAGCGCGCGAATCCATCACACAGACCGTCAGCGAAATTAAAGAGACAGTTACCAATCAATATCAACACGTCAGAGACAGCGTGAGCGAGGCTCTGGACTGGCGCGAGCAGTATCGCAAGCGTCCCGTCGCCTGGACTTTAGGCGCGCTCGGCGTCGGTGTGGTGGTCGGCTACGGTCTCGGCGGAGCCGTCATCGGCGACCGCGAAGACGACAGAGATTATCCGCCGTATGATGAGACGGATGATTATGACCGCACGGATGCTGCGCAGAGCGCATTCACAGACCATCGCTCTTACGCTTCGCACGCGATTACAGGCGGAGCTTACGGCTCATCCGAATATGCAGCAGCGGCTGCTCCGGCTATGCCTGCACAGGCGGACAGCGCAGCGGACTCTCGCCCTTCATACAGCAGCGGTTACGAGCAAGCCGATGTCGAAGAAGAAGCGAAGCCCGGACTGATGGAGCGTTTCAAGGAGACGCGCGCCTACGACCGGCTTCAGGAAGAGGTTGGCGAGTTGGGCAATCGCTTTATGGACGAGCTGGCGACCGCCGCGCGCACCATCGTCCTGCCCGCGCTCTTTAACAAGATCAAAGAGATGGTCGGCGTTGACCTCTCCGGCAAACAACAGGCGAGCGCAACACCCGCACCCGCTCAACAGAACACACGGGCAGCGGCTGCCAGCGCGGGAACGCAAAGCCCGTCTCAGGGCACGGGCGAGTCGAGCAGCGTGTCTGAGCGCACGCCGCAGGGCAGCGAGAGCAACCAGCAGCGCAACACAGGCTTTGGCTACGACGACCGCTACGAGCGCGAGTCGCAGCTTTACGCACGCAGCGAGAATCGCGCCTTCAGCGCACCACGCAGCGACAGCGCACCCAACGCCACCGGCACACCCGCGACAGACCTTAAAGATACACCGGGCGGCAGCAACAGCTAACCGTCAGCATTATGGTGTTCAAAAAATTTAGGGGGGCGAGTTCTCAATTTGAACTCGCCCCTCTTTTTTCACGCACGAATTTTTCTTATCCCAGATTGCGACGAGAAAAGCAGCGCAAGGAAACATCTTGAGAGGCATGCTATCGCGGGGTCGGGTTCAATGAGTGTTATGCCGCCCGCGGTGTTTGGGTTAAGCGTAAATAGCTTACTCCTCATTGCTCAATCCATTTGAAGAATGCCTTAAGTGCATCTGGCTGAAGATTATTGAGTTCGATCAAAATACTCTCTGGCACTACTGCTTTTAGTTTGCCAATGTCAACTGCGGGGCCTGCCGCACAAAATATCACGTTTACTTTAGGGTTCCGACGTTCTATCAACAGTCTTGCCGCAGTTGACCAATCATCCGTAGGGTCGCCATCAATCATAACAAAGACGAGTGGGCAAAAATCACCGGGATGATTCTCTGTTTTACGAACGACTTCACGGTCTATGGCCTCATTCAAAACTTTTAATGCAGCGCCAAGCGCCGTTTTATCTTCAACATCTACAAATAGTCTTGGTGGGGTGAAAGGGTAAATAGGTCTTAACGGTACTATCGTCCAAGCGTCACTTGCGAATGTAATAATGCTGATCCAAGCCGTCTCCAATGCTTGCGGATCACTTTGCAGATCAGCCATCAACGCCATGACTCCCTGACGCATTGCTTCCACAGGCTCGCCTTCCAGAGAGCGAGAGCAATCAATCAACAAGTAAATCGGTAGACGCTGAGCATATTTCTCAGTAGTAATGTCAAGGCTTTGGGCACGAAATTCAAGCGCAAGTTTTAACCTTTCGTATCCGCCCTCCTCAAATAAATTTACACAATGCCTATCACTGAGACCATCTGGAATATCACATTCCTCTAGCTTGAGCGGGATAAGAAATATAGTACCTTCTGGTTGCTCCTTAGCCACATCTAATGCATATTGAATCTCTTTCTGAACAAACCCGCGTTTACTAATGGAATTACGCGAAAGGCAGGTGATTACCACGTCACTGTTACGCACGGCTTTGGAAATTTCATGCTGCCAATCCTGTCCCGGTAAAAGGTCCACTTCGTCAAGCCATGGGCTAATGCCATCGGCAACTAAACGTTTGTAGAGAGCACGGACGGCTGGCTTATCACCCGAAGAGTGGCAAAGGAATGCGCGTAAAGAACGTGTCAGGTATTCCATAAGTTGAAAACTTAGCTGATTCAACGATCTAGAGCAATACTTGTCCAACGTCTAGTAAGGCGGCATAACTCGGTATTATCCTGTCTCTACTTTGAATTCACAGCAGCACAATCGAATCGTCACGCTCGCGGCGGCGCGGTGTGGGCGTGTGCGATTGCTCCGAATCTCTGTGCGGGCAGGCTTCGCAGT
>JACMLC010000329.1 GCA_014379795.1 Pyrinomonadaceae bacterium | reverse complement strand
GGACAGCATCCCCGTCAAGCGATATGAGAAATCCACGCTCACGCAGGAAAGAGCAGAGCGCAGCCTGAGCCGCTTGCGCGAAGTGATGCTCGCGGAAAAGCCTTTTACGGACAGCGAGCTGACGCTGCCGAAGTTGGCCGGGCGGATGGGAATTTCCGCGCACCACCTTTCACAGATCATCAACGAGCGGCTCAATCAAAATTTCTTTGACTTTATCAACGCGCATCGCATCGAAGAGGCCAAGCGGCGGCTCTTTGATCCGAAAAAGAAGCATCTCTCGATTCTGGGGATTGCCGAAGAGGTCGGCTTCAACTCCAAATCCACCTTTAACGCCGCTTTCAAAAAGCACACAGGGATGACGCCCTCCGAGTGGAGAAAATCGTCTCCGCCACAGGATTCAATTCAGGAACACGCTTCAGCCCTGTAAGAACAGAGCTAGACCGCCAGACCTTTGCAGAAACTTCCGATAATTAACGCCGAAGTGATAAAGATACATGTCCGGACTTATAAAGACGGACGATTTTTCCGGGAAAATGTCGTATCAAGTATCCGAACAGAGCGAACGGCTTTGTAAATTTCTGCAAAAGGAAAATCTTTCGACATGCAAGGCTTTATCAAAATTTCCAGACGACTCCGGCGCGTCATCTTTCTCCCGGTCTTAATCACACTTTCGTTCACCATGGCTCAGAGCCAGCAGCAAGCAGAGGGCTTGAAGATCGAGCCGTATACTTTCAAGACTTTTGACAAGCGGGAAATCCCGGCAGAGCTGGGACGGTTCACAGTCCCGGCAAAGCGTAGCAACCCGAACGGCAAAAAGATCGAGCTGGCTTTTGTCCGCCTGAAAAGCAGCTCGCAGAATCCCGGCCCGCCGCTTGTCATTCTGGCGGGCGGCCCCGGCAGCTCAGGCATCACGGATGCGAAAGTCTTTTATTACATCTTCGGGGCGCTGCTTGAGATGGGGGATGTGGTCGCGTTGGAACAAAGAGGGGTCGGCATGTCCAGACCATACATGGGCTGCAAGGGCATACGCCCTTTCGCGCCCGACGCGCTCGTGAGCCGCGAGAACATGCTGCGCCATATCCGCGAAGCCTTTCGCCCCTGCGCCGAAGAGTTTCGCGCGCAGGGCACAGACTTTACGGCTTACAACACCAGCGAGAGCGCGGATGATGTAGAGGATTTACGAAAAGCCCTCGGCGCGCAAAAGATAAACTTGTGGGGATTCAGTTACGGGACGCATCTCGGCCTGGCGATTATCCGCAAACACCCGCAAAGCATCAACCGCGCCATCCTCGCGGGCGTCGAAGGCATGGACGACACGCGCAAGCTGCCGAATAATATTCAGAGTCACCTAAAAGACGTTCATCGTCTCGTCAAGCAAGACCCTGAGTGGAACAAGCTGGTTCCTGATTTTCTCGGATTGATGAAAAAAGTTTTCGATCAATTGGACAAGCAGCCCATGACGGTCGAGGTCTTGAACCGCCAGACCAAAGAAAAGACCAAAGTGGCCGTCGGAAAATTCGCCTTGCAGGTCATGATCGGGATAGACGCTGGCGACAGCAAAGACGTGGCAAAATTTCCCGCGCTCTTTTATTCGATCTCGAAAGGCGACACCGGTTTCCTGACCGCAGAGACGCAGGGACTTCAAGACCGTCTCACGAGCTTCGCGCCGTGGGCGATGATTTTTCCGATGGACTGCGCTTCGGGCGCGACCAAAGCGCGCGATAGCCGCATCAAGCGCGAAGCTCCGGGCACGTTGCTTGGCGAAGCGATCAATTTTCCATGGCCTGACATCTGCGATTTGTGGGGAAGCCCGGACTTGGGCGACACGTACCGCGCGCCCGTGCGCTCGAACGTGCCGACCTTGTTCATCGCAGGCACGCTCGACGCGCGCACGCCCGTCAGCAACGTGCAAGCGATACGCAAGGGGTTTTCCAACAGCTTCACTCTCATCGTCGAAGGCGCTGGGCACGAAGATGTTTTCAATCCTCCGACCACGCTTCAGGTCATCAAAGAGTTTCTGGCAGGCAAACCCCTTTCGGCAACTAAAGCCACACACCCGCCCTTAAAATTCGTCCCGCTCAGTGATAAGCGTTAGGAGAAGGCAAAAGGTAAAAGGCAAAAGTGAAGAGGACTTGAATGCCTTTCTTACTTTTGCCTTTTGCCTTTTTACTTTTACCTTCGTGTATAATCCGCACTTTGAAAGCTCTCTCTATTGCCTTTGAACGAGAGGAATCATGCTGTGCGAAAACTTATCCGGCGAATGTTGTTGCCTTTGCTTGTGCTGCTCATGTCTGCGACGCAGGCAAGCGCGCAGGATGATGAAAGGCCGGAATTCAAGATGCCCTGCCAGCAGGTTTTGAAGCTGGGGCTGAATAAGTTCATGGACGTTTACGGCGAGCAGACCGGGGACGAATCCACTTACGGCATGAAGCAAGGGTTCGCGTATTACGTGGATTGCAAGCGTCCCGCGAATGATGCGCGTGCGCGGCCTCTATCCGAAGCGCAGCGCAAACAGGTGGACAGGGTGCGCGATGAATTGGGCAAGCTGGGGAACGCCGGATGGAACATGGTTTATGTAGCGTCAGGGGGCGGCACGATGTGGGGACTCGCCAGCGTCTCAGCTTACGCCGGACGCGAAGACTTTATGGCAACCTTTATCGCGGCCATGTTGCTGCCGGATAAGAAGCAGCCAGCCGCGCGCCGCCGCGCCAACCAGAGCGTCGCCAAAACCAGAAAGCTGCTCGCCAAATGGTCGCTCACGCCGGAGATAGAAGTCTACGGCGACGAATCAAAAGCCGAGCGGGAAAAATACTATCGCGATCTGGTCAAAGAAGCGCGCGAAGCCGTCGCGCAGTTAGAACTGCTCGTGCGCGTCCTGCCCGATGCGGCAGCCGAACGCGCCGCCCGGCAGATGGCCGATGAACTGTCATCGCTTGAGGAAATGGGCTAGTGCCCGCCGGATTTTTCATCTCGCTCTGCGGCGGCTTTGCACATGTATTCAAATGCAATGCATAAATGCATAGGATTATGCAGAACTTTCTGAATAAATGTGCAAAGCCCGTG
>JACMLC010000328.1 GCA_014379795.1 Pyrinomonadaceae bacterium | reverse complement strand
TATGCCTTTCTCGGCCTGCGCATCTTGCAAGGCGTTCTCGGAAGCGTTAAAGATTTGCACGTCGTCGAAATCGGGCCGGGAGATTTTATGACTTCAGGCTTGGCCTTACTGGCTGCCGGAGCAGCCTCTTACACTGTGGTTGACCGGTTCGTCGGCGACTTTTCAAAGCCGGAAGCGAAAGAGTGGTACAGGGGAGTTGAAAAAGCATGGCCCCGTCTCTTTCCCGAATTGCCGTGGCCTGAGTATTTGAAAGCAGATGATTTTCCTGAAGCTTATGCGGACAGGGTTCAGGTGCAACCCGTGCCGATTGAAGAAGCCGTCGCCGCGCGCCATTATGATATTGTCTGTTCCTTTCAGGTCGGCGAGCATGTCAACAGCATAGTGGCGTTTGCAAAGATGAACGCGCGCCTGCTCGCTCCGGGCGGAGTCGGCGTCCATCGCGTGGATTTTGGCCCACACGATTGCTGGACGCTTTATCGTGACCCCTTGACGTTTATGCGTTTTCCGGAGTGGCTCTGGACTTTGATGGGGTCGAATCGCGGGACGCCGAACCGCCGCCGCTATCACGAATTTTGCGAGGCGTGGGAAAAGGCCGAGCTAAAGATGGAAGTCATTGGCCGCGACCTCTTTGTTGAAGGCAAAGTTGATTATCAAAGGCTGCATAAAAAGTTTCGCGGGATGCCCCTTGATTCTCTGGCGACCGGAACGGCTATCTTTATCTGTCGCAAACGAACTGCAAAGGAAAAATAGCGTCACACATATCCGCGCGCCCTCTTAAGCCTGTGACGCTCTAAAGATTGATGAAGAAGATTCTGATTTTCATAGACTACTATTTGCCCGGTTATAAAAGCGGCGGAGCCTTGCGCACGATTGCCAACATGGTAGACCGCCTTGGCGACCGTTACGATTTCAGCGTGATCTCGCGCGGTTTCGATTCCGGCGACAAGCACACATACGAGGGCATTAAAATCAACGAGTGGAATCAGGTCGGCAAGGCGAAAGTATTTCATGCGGGGCACGGGCATTTGAACTTTGCCACGATTCGCCGCGTGCTTAAAGATTCAACGCCCGATGCCGTTTACCTGACCAGCTTTTTTTCGCCGCTCGGAATCAAGTTTCTCACTCTTCGTCGTCTGGGGGTCGCGCCCGACGTGCCTGTCATCCTCGCGCCCGAAGGGGAATTCTCGCCCGGCGCATTGAAGCTCAAGGCGATGAAGAAAAAGATTTTTCGCGGCCTCGCCTTTCCCGGCAAGCTCTACCGGAATTTAATCTGGAAAGCTGCGTCCGAGCCTGAGAAGGAAGATATTAAAAGAGTGGCGGGCAGGGCTTGCGAAATCTTCGTCGCGCCGAACATGCCGCCGCGCGTGATGCTGGAAAATTATGATTTCGGGCGCAAGCCTTTAAAGAGCAGCGGGGCTGTGCGCCTTGTCTTTCTCTCGCGCGTGATGCGTAAGAAAAATCTTGACCATACTTTGCGAATTCTTCCGGAAGTCAAAGGCGAAGTGGAATTTGACATCTGGGGGCCGCTCGAAGATCAACCGCACTGGCAGGAATGCCTGCAGTTGATAGCAGCCATGCCGCCCAATATCAAAGTCACGCATCGCGGCTCTGTCTCGCATGAAGAAGTGGCAGAGACGATGTCCGCGTATCACTTCTTTGTGCTGCCGACGCTCGGAGAAAATTTCGGGCATGTAGTGCTCGAAGCATTTTCGGCGGGCTGTCCGGCTCTGGTCAGTGACCAGACGCCGTGGCTCAATCTCCCGGAAAAAAATCTTGGCTGGGACGTGCCGCTCAAGCGAGCAGATTTGTGGCGTGAGGCTTTGCAAAAATGCGTGGACATGGACGCCAACAGTTACGAGAAAACTTCGGGCGCGGCGCGCCAGTATGCGGTTGATTTTCTGGCTTCGCCGGAAGTCGAAGACGCCACCGCGCGCGTTCTCGAAAGGGCATTAGCCCAAAATAAAATCGCTGTTTCTTCTGCCGCATGAAAAGCTTGCGCGAGGCGCGAAAGGTTGAGTTCAGGTGAGAGTTTTGATTCTCGGCGGCGGCGGGATGTTAGGCCACAAGCTGAGCCAGCTTTACAAAGAGCGATTTGAAACGTGGGTCACTGTTCGCACAGGCTTTCGTGACTACGAGCGTTTTCAATTGTTCGATGAGCAGCGCACGCTCAGCGGTGTGGATGCTTTTGATTTTGCGACGGTCGAGCGCGCTTTCGAGACAGCGAAGCCTGACGTGGTTATCAATGCGGTCGGAGTTATCAAACAGCTTCAGACTGCCAAAGACCCGATTACCGCGCTGACTATCAACTCGCTCCTGCCGCATCGTCTCGCGGCGTTGTGCCGTGAATCAGGCGCGCGTTTAATTACGCTAGGCACCGATTGTGTTTTTAATGGACGACGCGGGACGTACACGGAAGATGACATCTCAGACGCTGAAGATTTATATGGACGCACGAAATATTTGGGAGAGGCGACGGCGGATAATTGCTTGACCTTGCGCACTTCGATTGTCGGGCGCGAGCTTGGCACGGCGCATAGTCTGGTAGAATGGTTTCTGCAAAATCGCGGCGGCAAAATCAAAGGGTTTACGAAAGCTATTTATACGGGCTTTCCGACCGTCATCATGGCTGAGATTATCGCTGATGTGATGTTGCGTCATCCGAATCTTTCGGGGCTTTATCATGTATCGAGTGAGCCGATTGATAAGTATGAATTGCTCTGCCTGATACGCGACGCTTACGCAGTCGAGATTGAGATTGAGCCGGACGCGGATTTTAAGATTGACCGGAGTCTTGATTCTGCGCGGTTTCGCGAGGCGACCGGATTTCGGCCTCGCTCTTGGCCTGAGATGATTCGTGCGATGGCTGCCGATCCGACACCATACGAGGAATGGAGACGAACTTAGTGTTTCTTGAAGGCAAACGTATTTTGGTCACGGGCGGGACAGGTTCGCTGGGGCAGACCCTTGTGCGCCGCCTGTTGACGGGCGAGATGGGACGCCCCGCGCGCATCACAGTCTTTTCGCGCGACGAGGCCAAGCAGCATTACATGCGGCTTGAATACCTGCATCGCCGCGCCGCGACGGACGATATTATTTATCAAGACTCGAACGACCTTTTGACGTTTCGCATCGGCGATGTGCGCAATCCTTCTTCGCTCTTGCAGGCGATGAGAGACGCGGACGTGGTCTTTCACGCCGCCGCGCTCAAACAGGTTCCGACGTGCGAGTATTTCCCGTATGAAGCGGTGCAGACAAATATCTTAGGCCCGCAAAATCTGGTGCGCGCTTTGCGGGAGAACGACACTCCGGTTGAGCTGGTCGTCGGTATCTCGACAGACAAAGCGTGCAAGCCGATTAACGTGATGGGAATGACCAAAGCCTTGCAGGAGCGCATTCTGCTCGAAGCGAACACGGATTGCGCAAAGACGCGTTTTGTCTGCGTGCGCTACGGAAACGTGATCGCTTCGCGCGGCTCAATCGTGCCGCTCTTCGTCGAACAGATACGCACGGGCGGCCCCGTCACGATTACGCTCGCGGAAATGACGCGCTTCCTGCTCAGTCTTGACCGCGCAGTTGATACGGTCTTTGCGGCTGTGCGCGGCGGAGGCCGTGGCGATACTTACGTGCCGCAGGTTCCGGCTGCGAATGTCGTGGACATGGCGCGCGCGCTGATGGATGACAAAGAAGTTCCGATTATCTACACGGGCATCCGACCCGGCGAGAAAGTGCATGAAATCATGGTGTCCGAAGAAGAATGTTTTCGCACCATCGAGCGTGACGGCTATTACGTTATCTTGCCGGTCTTGCCGGAATTGCGGCGCGGCATCGAGTTTACTCCGGCTCTGACGGGCGAGTATTCGTCTATGCACAATAATTTATCCGTACCTGAATTGCGCGAGCTGCTGGCGGGAGCAAGGAGCGAGATTGCCGCTTTTAAATAAAAAATTGAAGGTCATGACCATCTTCGGGACGCGCCCGGAGATTATTCGCCTGAGTCTTGTGATGCGACTGCTGGACCAGCATTGCCAACATCTGACAGTGCACACAGGCCAGAATTATCACGAGAGCTTGAGCGATATTTTCCTGCGCGATTTAGAGGTCAGAACGCCTGACTTTCATCTGGGCTTGCGCTCCAATAGTTTTGGAGAGCAGGCGGGACAAATTCTGACGGGCATAGATAAATTGCTGGAAGAGCACCAGCCTGACCGCGTTTTGATTTTAGGTGATACGAACAGCGCGTTGTCTTCAATCGTCGCCGCACGCAGGCGCATTAAAGTTTTTCACATGGAGGCCGGGAATCGCTGCTTTGACGACCGCGTGCCCGAAGAGATTAATCGTCGCATCGTAGATCATTCCAGCACGATTTTGATGCCATACACTGAGCGCAGCAAAGAAAATCTTGTCCGCGAAGGCATCGAGCGTGACCGCATTTTCATCACGGGCAATCCGATCAATGAAGTTTTGTCCGCCTTCGCGCCGCAGATTGAAGCGAGCGATGCGATGACGCGCTTAAAGGTCAACGCCGGATCATATTTACTTGTCACGATGCATCGCTCTGAAAATGTGGATGATGAAGGGCGTCTTTCAGGGCTGTTGGGAGCGTTGTCCGTGATTGCGGATAAATACAATCATCCGCTTTTAATCAGCGTTCACCCGCGCACCGCGAGCAAGCTGAAAGAGTTTAATCTTCAGCCCGAGTCCGAGCGCGTGCGGTTGCTTGAGCCTTTGGGATTTTTCGATTTCGTCAAGCTGGAGCGAAACGCGCGGCTGGTCTTGTCCGACAGTGGGACAGTGCAGGAAGAATGTGCTATTTTCGGTATCCCCAACGTGACAATCAGGGACGTGACGGAAAGGCCGGAGACGATTGAGTGCGGCAGTAATATCTTGAGCGGCGCGCGGCTTGATGACATCGTGCGCGCGGTTGAAATCGCTCTCACGCTTTCGCCAAACTGGACGCCGCCGCCCGAATATCTGGCGGAAAACGTTTCCGGCACGGTCGTTAAAATAGTTCTAGGCTATACGAGTTTGCGGCAACATGAGAATGCTTTTTAACCCAAGTTGCTAGTGATAGAGGATTTGGCGGCTTGCTTAAATTGCCACTAGCTTCAGCTAGTGGATCAATGTTGCTCCTAGCTTTCGGCTTTAGCCGAATCATTTAAGCTAAAGCAATAAGGACTTTGGCTAAAGCCAACTTTCTTTTATGCAATATATCCACTAGCTGAAGCTAGTGGCAATCTATTGACTCGCAACATGAGAATGCTTTTTAGTTATTGCGTCGCTGTCAGATGAAAACAACAAACCGGGTAAGGGAAGTGAAAGAACAAATTACAAGTATTATCGTCGAGC
>JACMLC010000327.1 GCA_014379795.1 Pyrinomonadaceae bacterium | reverse complement strand
TCACGGATTGCCGTCCGTGCCGCCTTTTGCTCTATTTCCAAAGTTTTCGCCGCATTTGGCAACGGTTTTGTTTTCTTCGCACTTCTGCTTTTTGATGGAAAAGCCTTTTGGAAAACTTCAGCAATGACTTGATGGTGACGCGATAAAAATCGTTCAAAACCATCCAGTAGATTCTTGAGCAAATGAAAGCGGTCAGCAACCTGCACGGCTTGCGGTGCGCCCGCTTTTGCTCCAACTGCGTAACAACCCGCCCCGTCGCGTGAAATCATTTCAATTTCGGGATGCTTTTTCAGCCACTCCGCTAAAGTCGCGGCTTTCCGATCCGGTAGTAAATCAATCGGTTTTCTTTTTTCCAGATCAACCAGAATCGTCCCGTATCGCTCACCTCGGCGAAAGGCGAAATCGTCAACCCCAAGAACCTTAACCGGCTCATCAACTAAAATGGAAGTCCGCCGAATGCGCCTTAATAACGTATCGCCGCTGATCTTCAATCCGATCTGACGAGCCGTTTTCGCTCCTGCTTCGCCGCCTGGGACAAAAGCTAAAATGCTGAATAGTTCCTGAAGACGAATTGTTTTACGCCCGTAACTCTCCACTACTTTGGGTAATCTTTCACAAAAAATCTTCCGCTGGCAAAGTTCATTTCGACACCGGAACTTACGGGTGTTCAGCCGAATACGAATCGCTACGCCGTGCCACGGCAAATCGGAAACTTGGCGCAAATAACTGCTATGCGTACTTTTGGATGGCAGGCAGCAAACAGGACAAACACCGAAAGTTCGGGATGTTTCTGCAACGACGCTGATCGAGTCCGAATTGGAAATAAAAGAAACAATCCGAATAGCTTCGGGATCAACCGACAAAGTTGAAACTTGCATAGCGCAAATTTACAACTTTCTTATCCTTTGCACCAAGTTTGCGGAAGATCCAATAACTTGACCGTTTCATGCTGGATGATCTAGTGTTGACCGAACAGGCTGGCATCGAGCAAATAGAACCCCGAGCCGAGGAATACCGCGACAGCGGCCTTGATCATTAAAATGATGAGCGGTAGCCCGTTATCTAGCCGACCGTTCACGTCTTAACTTCCTAGCCGCTCGTTTTTTTGCTCTCACATGAACCATTTTCTACGGTCGAAAAAAACGAACGAACTTACCCGCCGAGCGACCCGAGGCTTCGGACTGAAAAGCGATGTGACCCGGAACAGACAGTGTGACCTCGGTTCCGCTTTCCCCGTGACCTCGAACATCGAATTGCCCGCCGATTTTCTTAGCCCGCTCACGCATTCCCGAAAGCCCCCAGTGTCCGTCACGACCTTCGCGCAAAACCACCGGATCGATGCCGCAGCCGTCGTCGCGCACCAATAGACTCAAGCAATTGTCCACATATTTAAGCTCGACCGCGATGTGCTGCGCACCTGAATGGCGGACAGCGTTCGTCACTGCTTCGCGCCCGATTCGATAGACTTCGTTGCCGATGAGCAGGTTCAGCGGCTGGGTCCGTCCTTCAACCACGACGCGGTAATCAATGCGCTCACTTATTGCCATTTCTTGCAGGAGTTCGGAAAACGATTGTGCCAGATCAAGCGACTCGCTGTTTGCCGAGCGGAGGTTTTTTAGTGTCGCTCGTCCCTCTCGATTCACCTGACCCATTATCTCAAGGACTCGGCTGACGAGAGGTTTTGCGGGAGAATCCGGGGACAGGTAATTGGCGGCGACGTGGAGTTGCATCGCAGCACTCAAATAGCCTTGCAACAGCGTGTCGTGCAACTCCCGTGCGATGCGAGTTCGCTCCTGAAGCCGCTCCTCAAACTGCAAAGCTAGGCGGGACCGCATCTGACGAAGACGCCAGCGGTAACCCATCCAGACGAGACACCCAGTCGCCCCGATACACAATAGAAGGAACCAGTAAGTCTGATAGAAAGTAGGGGCGATATCGAAGCTAAACGTCGCTTCCGTCTCGTTCCAGACGCCGTCATTGTTGCTGGCGACGACTCGAAACCGGTATTGACCGGGACCGAGGTTGTTGTAGAACGCCTGGCGCCGCGTGCCTGCATCGTGCCAATCCGCGTCATGACCTTCGAGTTTGTAACGGAACTTAACCTTCCGCGGAACCGTGTAGCTCAAAGCCGTATAGTTAATTTCCAACTCGCTTCTCAGCGGCGGAAGGTTGAGTTGTCCCTGAGTTTGGTAACTTTTACGATCCGCGACTAATCCTTCGATATACACGGGCGGCGGAATCGTGTTGTCATAATTACGGAGAGGATCAATCATCTGCGCGGCTGTGCCATTCGTGAACCAGAGTCGTCCGTCCGGCGACTTCGACGCCCGCCGTTGATTGACTCCTCCGGGTGCGGGCAAAGCGCCGTCGAGCGCGTCAAAGGTCTTGACGGACACCTTGCTCTCCGGAGATTTCAGCCAGGTTGCCATGTCCGATGCCGGAATCTTCAAAAGTCCGCATTGCGCGTAGAGCCAGAAGTTGCCAAAATCGTCATTGATCGCCGAATAAACGGGTGAACACGGCAGATTGTTCCGCGAATTCAAGAGACTCAGAACGCCGTCCTTCCACCGGTACAGCCCCTTTTCGGTTGCCGCCCACAGGGCATCGTCGGAATCAACAAAGATGCTGTAGATTGGGACGATGCCCTCATCGCCCAACGAGAACGATTCCATTTGCCCGTTGCGGTAGTGGGTGAGTTTGGAATCTACGGAAGAGCCTATCCAAACTCCCCCCTGTCGATCTGCAGCAAGAGTTTCGGCGCGCCGGATGCGATCGTAAAGCGGTATGTCTTCTTCTACGGTCTGACCTTTGATCCTCAAAAGACGACGTTTATCGTCTTTAAAAATCCCGACCCAAATATTGCCATCGCCGTCCGCAGTTATCGCCCAAAGCATTCCAGCGTGATTTAAGGGGCTGCCGTCCGGCTTTCTGACTTCTGAGAATTGCTTGTTTTCATAAGTCATCAGCCTATCGTCAACTCCCAACCAGATTCGCCCCGCATGGTCTTCAACTATTGCCTTTACCCTCTGTCCAGGCAACCCTTTGAGTGTAGTAATCGGCGACCTGCCGCCGGGCGGAATAACATCAACCGCCCCGACGTTGGCAATCCAGACCGAGCCGTCCCTTAATGCCAGGACGGCGGCGATTTCAGCCGAAGATAACCCTTCGCTCGAAGAGAAATTCACAACCGGGGTGTCCCGAAACATGTCCACACCGTTTTCAGTTAAAACCCAAAGATTGCCTTCTCTATCCTCGAATATATCTTCGCCGTAATTCCCGGACAGCCCGTCTTTCATTCCGTAGCGGTGCGCGATGCCGTTATGGATACGGTAAAGCCCCTCGGTTGTCGAACCGACCCACAGTGAACCATGACGATCTTTGTACAAAGTATCCGCCTGAACTGCGGGGCCATTAAACCCCGGCACGACATAGCCAAACCATCTCTCGCCGGAGTAGTAACGCACCCCCAGCTTAGGCCCGACACCGTCGAGTGCCGCCCAGATTGTTCCGGAAGGATCAGTGGCGATAGCAATAGCCCCGTCTCCCCCGTTATGCTTTAAGTCTTCTTCGAAGAAGACTTCGGAGGATTCAGGTGTCCAGCGGCACAGCGCCGAGGATCCGAACCAGATATTCCCCGTCACGTCTTTCACCAAGCCGAGCCCGTAACTGACCGGAACGCCATCCTCTTTTCCGTAGCATCGCAGTTCTTTGTCTTTAACTCGGCAGAGCGGTCCTTTGCCATCAGTAATGCGATACCTGGTGAACCAAATAGCTTCCGTTTCATCTTCAATAATCGCATAGATTCCGCTGGTTCCCGGTGGAGGCAGGTAATTAATTATTCGACCATCTTTTAGTTGGGATATTCCGAACGTAGTTCCGATCCACAAACTTCCGTCACTTGCGCTCAGGAGCGCGGAAATCCTGCTGCTCGGAAGTGCCTGACCTTCAGGCGGAGTCCAGGGGGTGAACTTCACGCCGTCAAAGCGCACAAGTCCGTTCACGGTGCCGAGCCAGATGTAACCGTCTGCGGTTTGGGTGATTGCTGTTGGTGACGTAAAGTAACCTTCCTGCACCCGCCAGGCAGTGTGACCGTACTGGGTAATTAGTTTGTTTGGGTCGAGTGCCTTGATGGAACCGGCTGCGACGAAAAGCAATAGAAGGCACAGCGGGAGTGATCGCCAAACGCTCAACCCGGTCGTGCTCGCAGCGGATTTAACGCTCACATTTCCATTTAGTTTCATGTCAGATCCTCAGTTGTTTCTCGCCGAAAAAAATGCGTGAACGGCGCATACGGCAAAAACATCACGCCGGCACCCAGCAAACCGCCGATGGTGTTGTCGTCTAACATCAGTTCGTTGGACTGCATCGCTACCCCGTTGGCCCGAACCGCTCAGTCTTGATGCGCCCAGGCGCGTGACCCAGTTCCAGCAACGACGTAGCAGTTACTTCCACGAATTGCGTTGGACCGCAGACGAAAATATCAGGGCGCTCTTCGCTACGCCACGCCACCTCCTCAAGCATTGCGCGGTCGATGCGGCGGCTGAAACCCGTCCAGCCATCAGGCTGTTGGCGCGTGAGAGTGTGAAACACCTCAAGTGTCGAATCGACCGCTACGAGGCGGTCGATTTCCGCGCGGTATATAATGTCCTCATGCGAGCGCGACGAGTAGAGCAATCGCGCCGGCGGGCGGCTTGCGGCGGCAGAGCGGTGGCGGATCATTGCCATCAGCGGTACGACGCCGCTCCCTCCCGCGACGAGCATGAGCGGCGAGTCGGCGGTTTGCGCATCCCATGTAAAATAGCCGCCCACGGGACCACGCAGCTCTATTCGGTCGCCCGTCCGCAGCTCGTCCGTGAAGTAGGACGACACCTCGCCGTCGTCGAGTCGCTCGACAGTGATCCATACGCGCGGCTCTTCCGGCGGCGAAGCGATGGAGTAGCTGCGCTGCGCTTGGTAGCCGTCCTCGGCGGTGAGCCGCACGTCTATGTGCTGACCTGCTTTGTGCCCCGCCCAGTCAGGCACGTCGATGGCGATTGATTGTGTGCGAGAAGTCTCCTGCAGCTTATCAACGACCGTGCCGAATTGCCAGATGAGCGTCTGCATCACTTGTCTCCTGCATAACGTTGTTCGCGCCACGGGTCGCCGTAGAGGTGGTAGCCGTTCGACTCCCAGAAGCCCGGTCGGTTTTCACGCACTAGCTTCAGCCCGCGCACCCACTTGGCACTCTTCCAAAAGTAGAGGTGCGGCACGAGCAGCCGCGCCGGCCCGCCGTGTTCGGGAGCGAGCGGCTTGCCGTCATATT
Source organism: Pyrinomonadaceae bacterium (assembly GCA_014379795.1). GTDB lineage: Bacteria > Acidobacteriota > Blastocatellia > Pyrinomonadales > Pyrinomonadaceae > JACMLC01. The sequence continues at coordinate 6,453 of JACMLC010000327.1, read as the reverse complement.
CGTAAACTATCCACGATTTTTTGTTTAATACATCGGTAAGCGGTAGATTAGTCGTGTAGCCGCCATCAGCATAAGCAATTAAGTGTTTTACGTCGGGTTGAGCGACGAAATTAACTTTTTCGAGCAGCGTATCCACTGCCACGCCGCGCCAAGTTGTATCGAGTTTTGACCATTTTGTGACACAGTGAATATCAACTGTTAGGTCCTCGCTCGGCAGTTTCAAAAATTCCTCCCAAGTCCATTTGAGGTCTTCCGAGATTTCGCCGTAAACCGAAAACGTCCAGCGTTCGAGCGACGTTCGCGGTGTGGGACCGGCTGACAATACCGGAAAATCCTTCGTTTCATATTGACCGGGCGGAATTCTTTCTCTGAGCGCGGCATCCGGCTGGCGATGTTTGCCAACAAATCCGCGTGAAACAAACTTTTCAGCCATTTTCACCTCTTAAATCTATTTTAGGTATATTTAAGTATTTCAAACCTTATGTTTAAAGGCAAACTAATTTAGGTTTGAAAACTTGGGTTATACGCTCGTGGTTTTCCGTTTCGTGCGTTTCAAGCTGCAAAAAAATAATTCAAAGCCGTACGGGTGATTGCCAGTGCATCAGACTGGGCGATGTTCGCCCAGTCTGATGCACTTCCGTCTACTATCAATGCCCGCGCAAGCTGAAATTCAAGTGCTAGTCCTAGGTAACGCGCCATAGTTTAGCGAATGTCAAGATAATTGTCGTGTCCTAAAACGAATTTCGATTTAAGGAACATCAACAACACGATGACTGTACCACAGCGCGAACGTCAGCGCGCCGGCCGCTTTGATAACGAGTTGATCAATTGCACGGCGTAAATGACCGGCGACGCGCCTTGAATTTCTTCCATTTAAAGCAATATTTTGCCCGTTCTCACGAGAAGTTTTTGAAGCGGGCGAAAGTTATTCTTCCAGCTTGTTTTATCTGTCAATCAATTTGGGCAAATCCTTTTGTTCTTCCTCCAAATATGGTTCGCCCAAAAACGGAAAATGTTGTTGGTAACGATTAGTCGCCGCAACGTGATCCGTAAGAGGCGTGTTTGCCAAAGTCGTGACCACAACATCGAAAACGTCATCGCGCAGAGCGCGTCCATTGCGGCTATCAAAGTCGTAACTAGCCACAGTTCCGACGTGATAACTCATTACATTCGGCAGCAACGTGTTGGCGATTCGTTGACCATAAGCCGCGGGATCATCCGATGTTTTTGCCGTTTGAACTGTTTGAGCGACAAAGCTTGAGATTAGATCGGCGAAGTTTGTCCGATCCTCTTGCGGGTGAGTTTGGTTAAACAAATCTTTGTGTTCGGTTGTCTGCAGAAAAACATGCGTCATAAGCGGCGTTCCGTAGCGGCTGACTTGAATGAGCGGGGCGTGTCCGTAAAGCGAAACAGTCATCCAAACATCAATTTTCTGCGAATGAAAAATTGCGTTCGGCACTTCCAACACAATTCCGGTCACGTTTCGCTGATTGAAAAAATTTGACGGCGCTTCGAAAGCTTGACGGTCAAAACGTTTTTCAATTAACAAGGATTTTAGAAAGCGCGCTAGTGCCTCGCCATCAGCAAAAAACGGATCGGCGGCCAATCCCGCCCAAGCTCGTCCGCCGTTCGATAGAGCAATCACTTGGTTTGTGCGTCCTTCACCTAGTATATCACCTTCAGTTCCGCTCTTAGCTTTTCCTCCAGTTGTTATTCGAACGCTCATCGGTTGTGTTTTATTGTTTGTCTCTGGCTCACCAAAAGTTATTCGCAATACGATGTCTTCAATCAGATCGCCATTCGTGGCGATCTTGAATTCGTATAAACCTTCACCACGAAAAGTTGTTTGTGAAGATAAGCCGGCATCTGGATTAACCGTCATGATAAAAACGGTGGTGTCAGGCTGTTCCCCTGGAAAAACATATAAATCTAATAAATCAACGCGTCCGTCTTCCCGACCCTCTGTGTTATCAAAATGATGTGACATAACTTTCCTTCCTCAAATTCATTTAAAAAGTGCGAATTTTAATCGCCACCTATGGTTGATTGTTCTTTCGAGTTGTCCTCAGGCGGCGGAACAGCCTTTTGCTCAAATTGCGGGACGGCTGATGAGTAAGTGTCGATGACCGAAGAAACGGTAATATGATAAGAGTAAAAAAATTCTTCGCGCCCGCGTCTTTTGATCGTTATGTGCCGGTAATTATCGCGCCACAAATAGAAGGCCTCAAGCGAAGCAAATTGCACGACCGACACCTGTTCACCATCTGGCGCACTAAAGTCTTTATCCGCCAAATATCCTGGTATTTTATTGATAACTTCACTCATTTCCGTTCCTAGGCGCTGATACTCTTCAATGTCAACACCGGGGCGAAAATAATAACGTAGCATTGCTACAATCATGTCATAACCTCCATTTTAATTAGCGGAAAAGCTTGCTGAATCAATTTGCTCGCTGGGTCGCAATCCTTCGACCACTCCGGCTTCGAGTGCTAACATAGTCTCTTGTCTTTTGATCCGGTGCTGTCTCATTTTCATCGCCTTTTATCCTTCCATGTATTGAAGTGTCCAGACCTCGCCGCCGATGCGCTCTTGTTCCTTGTTGTCCTTGAACAGATTCAGCGTCGGGATGCCCTTGATGTGGCAATGCTGCGAGCAAACCTGATCTGTCTTGTGCTCTACTGTTTACAGCGGGCAATCTCGTTTGTCAGTTTCAGAGTACAGGATTATGAAAAAGTAAGCATCACGATATCGAATGGTTTTTTGTTACCACTACCGGTGCATGGAGGGATAACACTATTGTGGTAGCCGGCATGTCCGCGCTCTTAGGCTTTTTGTGATGGTCAAGTTATTTTAGACAAAAAACTGTCTTTTGATGCCTCCGTTTTTAGTTTGTAATTCTTGTTCAAACTCCATCGGGCTTTTATAACCCAAACCCGAATGTAATCTGACCCGATTGTAGTAGCCTTCGATGTAGCTGAGGATTTCCGAGCGGGCTTGTTGGATATCTTCAAAGACTCCGTTTTCCATTAATTCGGCTTTGAAGCGCGAAAAGAAGCTCTCGGCTTGGGCGTTGTCGTAACAGTTGCCTTTGCCCGATATTGATTGGCGAAAGCCGCTTTGTTGAAACAACTGACGAAATCCATTTGAAGCATATTGGCTGCCACGGTCTGAATGAATGATTGCTCCGGCTTTGACCAAGCCGCGTCCTTTGGCTTTTTGCAAAGCTGAAATGACTAAACCGGCAGTCATCTCCAGTTCCAAACTCCAGCCGATGATTCGGCGCGTGACTTTATCCTGCCACATTGCCAAATAACAAAACTTGCCGCCCCTGAGCCGAATATAAGTAATGTCGCCGATGATGATTTTACCGGCGGCGCATTCCGAGAGGTTTATTTCCGCCACCAAATTAGGCGCGGCAGTCGTTCCCTTGGAGTCCGTCGTCTTCGGCTTAAAGGTTTTCGGATGAATCGCTTTCAGGTTTTCTTCCGTCATCAGTCGGCGCACCTTTCCGCGCTCGATCTGCACACCGTTTTTGGTAAGTGCTTTGCCAATTCGCCGACTGCCGTAGCGTCTTCGGTTTTCAAAGTAAAAATTCCGCACTAAATCAGCTAACCGCTTTCTTTTCAGGCACGGCGGTTTGGTTAATCTTTTCCGCCAGGCATAATAGCCGCTCACCGACACCTGTATCACCCGGCATAACAATAAAAGCGGATAATAAAGCTTCGATTTCGCTTACTTCAGATCCGGTTTGCTTGCCATCGCCGAAAGTTTTAGCCGCCCGTTTCCACTTGTGAATCAAACTTTCATTGACCCCTCTTTCTTCGGCAACCGATCTGACCGATTGCCCGTTAAAAACCTTTTGCAGCGCATTGCGCTTAAATTCATCGTCGTAATTTTTCCACATATCTTGGGTATTCTACCAAAGACAGTTTTCTCTCCACTTTTATTGAACCACGTCAGACATGTCCAGCAGTTGATCGGGCAAGTTATTAAGACATCACAAAGTCATGTGCTTACGCTCCGACAGCGGCTAATTACCTAATCTCAAGCAGTCATTCTCTCGCATTGGTCAAGATCCTTGCCGCCGAGGAGAAATTGATTTACGCGTCATCACTCGGGCACTGCCTGACCGCTGCACTCCATCATCCGCGATGAGGTTTATCGCATCTGCGGCAAAGCTTTGATCAACGCCTTCCGCCACCCGCGGGCAAAAAGCATTGAAGTCGAAATTAGATATGTGTATAATTATTTATACATAGTTATCCGCGATGATGGTTAGAACATCGACCTTACACTATTGCGAGAGGAGTGGCGTGGTTTGTCAGGGATGCGGAGGTGGAAAGGATCGGGGAGGCTCAAAATCCGAAGCTTCCGGCGAGGGGAACAGAAGTTCAACTGAGCTTCCTTGATCACGTCGCCTTCCAAGCCATTCCCAAAACGCCCGCTGAGATGGTCAGCCCATCTTTACCTGCATAAAACAGTGGAAGGGAAAGGTTAGCAGCAAGTAAGCGAGGAAAATCAATGAACGATAATGCACCGATCAAAGTCTTCAGCGTCGACGATCACCCGTTGCTGCGCGAGGGTATCGCCACTATCATCAACCATCAGCCAGACATGGTGATGGTTGCGCAGTCCGCAACCGGCAGTGAAGCCATCCGGCAATTTCGGGAGCACCGCCCTGAGGTCACTCTCATGGACCTTAGGTTGCCTGACATGAGCGGCATCGACGTGCTGATCGCAATCCGGGCGGAATTTCCCGATGCCCGCGTCATCATGCTGAGCACGTTCGAAGGCGACATCGACATCCAACACTCGCTCGCGGCTGGGGCGCGCGGCTACCTGCTCAAGAGCACGCCTCCCAATGAGCTGGTTAAAATTATTCGCGAGGTCCATGCGGGGAAGAAGGGCATCTCACGGGAGGTGGCGGCACGTCTGGCCGAACACGTTGGGGAAGAATTCTTGACCAGGCGCGAGATAGACGTACTGCGACTCGTCGGCGGCGGCAACCGCAACCGCGACATCGCCGAGCAACTTTTTATCTCTGAGGAAACGGTCAAGGTTCACGTCAAGCACATTATGGAGAAGCTCGCAGCCAGCGACCGCACCCAAGCGGTCGCTATCGCTTTGCGCCGCGGCATCATCCAACTGTAAGCGGCGAGCGTCATTCAACCGACTTGCTTTGTGCTTCAGTCACCGAGCGATACTGGCTCATGTTCAGGGTCTAATTCCTGCGCCACTGACACTACCGATTGCCCGTCAAGCACTTTATTGACAGCATAGCGTTTAAATTCATCGTCGTAATTTTTTCCACATATCTTTGATATTTTACCAAAGACAGTTTTCTCTCTACTTTTATTGAACCATCTCAGTTCGGCGATAACTTCGGCTTCACGCCAGTTGCCGAAGATTTCCATTCGCAGACATTCATCTCTGAATTTGCCATTAAAACTTTCGCCTTTGCCGTTTTGCCAGGACTGCCCGGTTCAATATACGCCGCTTTGACATTGTTCTCTGCCAGAAACCCCTTAATGATTTCGGCGATAAATTCCGAGCCATTATCCGAACGCAGAAATTGCGGATAACCGCGCTTGTCGCCAACTTCGTGTAAAACTTCTTTGACCGCCGTCGCTTTGAATGAGCGTCCCACTCGAATCGCCAAACCTTCGCGCGTAAATTCATCCATCACTGTCAGGAGTTTCAATCGGCGACCCGCCGCGTCACGGTCAAACACAAAATCGTAAGTCCAAATCTCATTCGGGCGCGTGGCTTGAGGCAAAACCTTCTGTGGTTCGCGCACTCGTTTTCTTGTTTTCTTCGAGCGCGGAACTTGCAGATCGAACTTCCGCCAGACCCTGACCACTCGTTTTCGATTCACCGTTTGTCCGCCTCGTTTGAGCAGCGCGTGAACTCTTCGATAGCCGTAGCGCGGATTGGCGAACGCCAACTCTTTAATCTGCTTCTCAAATTCTTCGTCCGGCTCGCGCCTAATTCGATATTGACAGGTTGAACGCGCCGGCAAAATCAGTTGGCACGAACGGCGTTCGCTGACCTCTTTGGTTTTCAGAAAAACAACCGCTTCTCTTTTGCGTTCAACCGTCACCACTTTTTTGCGAGCAGTTCTTGCATTGCATCAATCTCAATCATCCGATCCGCTAGCAGACGTTTCAGACGGGCGTTCTCCGCTTCCAATTCCCGTAACCTTTTGACTTCGGCGACCTGCATCGAGCCGAAGCGTTTCTGCCTACGGCAGTGTAAAATGTTCCTTCGTTAAAACCTTTCTGCCGACAAAACTCGGCAATTGTTACTTCGGTCTTTTCCGCTTCTCGAACAAATCCGACAATCTGTTCATCGGTATAAATTTTTTTCATCTCAAGTTTCTCCTCTTAAATTGATTTTTCAATATCGGAAGAAACTTGCCAATCAAACGGCTCAACTTTACGGTTTCAGGTCACG
>JACMLC010000326.1 GCA_014379795.1 Pyrinomonadaceae bacterium | reverse complement strand
CGCAACATTGTTAACACGGCCAAGATTGCGATGGCATATAAGCTACCGATTGTCCTTTCTACGGTCAATGTCCAAAGCGGGCTTAACAAGGAAACCATTACCCAGCTTCGTGAAGTCCTCAAAGGAGTTCCTTCCTACGATCGAACTTCAATCAACGCCTGGGAGGACACTGAATTTCTCGCTGCCGTCAAAGCGACCGGACGGAAAAAGCTGTTGATGACGGCACTTTGGACGGAGGCTTGTCTGTCGTTTCCGGCATTGGACGCGCTGAAGGAAGGTTATGAAGTTTACCCGGTTGTTGACGCGGTCGGAGGCACTTCTCGGGCGGCGCACGAAGCGGCTCTGAGAAGAACAGAACAGGCGGGCGCGCAACCGATTAGTTGGGCGCAAATGCTCTGCGAATTGCAACGTGATTGGGCGAGACAGGAAACGGTTCCCAGCATGGTGGAAATTTTCACCGCTGCCGGTATTTTCCCGCAGCCTGAATCCGAACAAGGATCGGACGTTTAGCGGATTAAAGGTTATTCACAACAATGGTTCGGACAGAATTAAGCGGCGACAGCCGCATAATTTCTGAGATATTCAAACTGCGGATGACTTTTTACCGCAGTTAGGTCTAAAGCTAACTTGTCAATAAACAAGTTGAGCAAGTGTTCATTGAAAAATCGTTGTTTGATGCTTGACATCGAGAAGACCAACTTCTCATCTGTTTTGTGTTCTTCTTGGGCCATGATGCGCGCCAAGTTCACCAACGTCACGGAGGCGTTGAAGTGAAAATGCAGAGCCTCTTTGTCACGAGCCTGACAATCACTAAAGCCGGCGAACTGTTTCGCATCGCGGAAGATGAACTCGATCTGAAAACGAGCTTTGTAATAGCGAAAGATGTCGGCGGCTGAAAGCTCTGGGTCTGTCGAGAACAAGACCGCATAGCGCGGCTTCTCTTGATCTTTGCGGTTGACCGCGATCACGACCCGCACCGTGCGCTTCAGGCTCACAGACCACACCACTAAAGTGTAGAGCGTGATCTTTGGCTCGTCCGTTTCAATCTTTTCAAAATGACTCAAGTCATTAAAATCAACACGGCCTGCAAACTTGCGCCGTCGCCCGCGTTTCTTTTGCACTCCTTGGTAGAGATAAAGAAGTTGGGCGTCCGAGCGCAGTTTGCTGACGACGTGATAGTCCAAAGCGCACACGCCATCCACAAATTTTAGTTTGGCGTAGAAGCCATCACAGACGCCGTATTTGACCGTTGCGGGAAAGTATTGAGCAGTGCGCTGGAGATGTTCAAGATAAAAGTCAATGCGCGTCGGCGTCTTCTCGTCCCTCTTTGTTTCGGGTTGCGGTCGGGTTTGTTCTGCTGACAAAGCGAAGGCTTGATTGGCTTCGACATCGAGGATGGAGATGAGCGAGACTTCCAAGCCACGCTCGGCACGGGCTTGACAGCCGTTCCAGAAATGGTCAAGTCCGTAAGTTTTCTTGCCGCTCTTGGCAGAAAAAGAAGCGTCTTGTGCAAAGAGTTTGGTGGCAGCTTCAGGCACAGCTCTGGCAATTGATGATTGGTTGAAAGAAACAAAGGCGAACGGTTTGCGAAATTGGCGGCGATAGGTCTTTTCATGCACAGAGCTATGCCGACTCAAGTTCAAGAAGTTGATGCGCGTGCGCGTGACAAGCATGGTGACAAACAAACTCAAAAGAAACTTGCGTTGCGGTTTGGCAATCCCGCTCAGGCGGTCTAAAATCTGTGCGACTACGGTCATCAGCCAATTCTCCTTGGAGGTGCGTTTGGTCACACACATCTAAGCGGGAATTGGCTGTTCTTGTCAAAAACTGTCCGAACTATTGCTGATATGAGGGGAGATTTAAACGCAAAGAGCGCAAAGTTTTTTCGCAAAGGGCGCAGAGAATGACTGAGAATGAGTTGTCGAAAGTAGTGATTGGATGCGCGATTAAAGTGCATACTGTGCTTGGCCCCGGATTGCTAGAATCAGCTTACGAGGAGTGTCTGTTTTATGAGTTGCTTAAAGCTGGCTTGAATGTAGAAAAGCAGAAGCCTTTGCCTTTGGTCTATCAAACAATCAAGCTGGAATGCGGCTACAGAGTAGACATTTTGGTCGAGCACAAAGTTATCCTCGAAATAAAATCTGTCGAGGCTCTCAGCGAGATACACTTTGCTCAGTTGCTGACTTATCTGCGTCTGAGTAACTGTAAACTTGGCCTTCTTATCAATTTCAACATCTTACGTCTCAAAGATGGAATTAAAAGAGTCGTCAACAATCTCTAAACCCTTTGCGTTCTCGGCGAAAAAACTTTGCGCTCTTTGCGTTTAAAATCCGCTCTGCCAAAATCAATATGAAAAAGCTATCTCACATTGACCAACAAGGCCGCGTCGCGATGGTTGATACGGGCGGCAAGGCCGTCACCGCGCGCAGGGCGACGGCTTCGGCGCGCGTGTTGATGTCGCCCGAAACTGTCAAAGCCGTGCGGGAACAAAGCACGCCGAAGGGCGATCCTTTGGAGACCGCGCGGCTCGCAGGCATCATGGCCGCCAAACGCACGGGCGATTTGATTCCGCTCTGCCACCCGCTCCCGCTCACGCACATAGACGTGCGCGCAGAGCTACAGGCGACGGGCGTGTATCTGGAAGCCACCGTTTCCACAGAAGCGCAGACCGGCGTCGAGATGGAAGCCCTAACCGCCGCAACCGTCGCCGCGCTCACCGTCTACGACATGTGCAAAGCAGTTGATAAAGCCATGACAATTACGGACGTGCGTCTTGAACACAAGACGGGCGGCAAGTCCGGCACGTATAAAAGAAAGGGTGTAGGGGGAAGGGTGTAGGGTGTAGCAAGGCAAATTCTTTTAACTACACCCTACACCCTATTCCCTTCACCCTTGCTCCTGAACCTTTTGCCTTCCCCAGCGTTTGTCGTACAATGCTCTGGCAGGCCACCGAAATTTGTGAGAGCTTGAAAGAGAGCGGAGATTTTCCAAGATGAAGATAAATATCTCGGCAGATGCGCGACCGCAGGTACGCACGCTGCTCATCGCTGCCGCCATCACTATCGCGCTGTGGTTCATTCCCTTCGCGGAGATTCTGACTTACCCGTTCCGACTTTTCGTCACCTTCATACATGAAGGCGGGCACGCGATGGCCGCGCTCTTGACGGGCAATTCTGTTTTGAGCCTGAGCGTTTCGCCGGATACGAGCGGGATGGTGCAGTCAACGCAGGGCGGATTCATCTCTCAAAGCATCATCTCAAGCGCGGGCTATGTCGGCGCGATGATTTATGGTGCGCTGCTGCTCTTCCTGATTCGCCGCGCGGTGGCTGCGCGGATAGTGCTGCTCGGCTCGGCTGCTTTTATTCTTTTGCTAACGGTCGTCTTCGGCCTCTGGAAGCCTCTGGTCAACGGCCTGCAACCCGGGGTTCAACTTTCGGGCATTCCGTTTACGCTCATCGCGGGAACGCTGATCGCGCTCGGACTCATCGCGATTGCGAAGTATGCCAGTGCGCGGGTCGCGACATTTTTCCTGAGCTTTCTCGCGGTGCAATGCGTCTTGAACGCTTTGCTTGATTTAAAAACGGTCTTCTTTCTCTCGTCACCTTTCGGGCCGGAAGTTCACACGGACGCCGCGAACATGGCGAACGCGACGGGCGTTCCTTCGATGTTATGGGCGGTGATCTGGATTGGCATGTCCTTGATGATTCTCTCGATGGCGATGCGGTTTTACGCGGTCAGCCAGCAGCAGAATGCTGCGCAGCAGGACTTGCCTTTTGAAGACCCCTTGGAAGTTTAAGCGTACAAACAAGTGAGCGCGAATCTTGAGAGGCCGCATGATGCAGGAGCTTTAACAACAGCTCCGCACGGCGGCCTTGATGATTGTGAAGCAGTCGAAGCGGCGCAGACGCTCGCGGCCTTGCCCACGGGAGCGCACCTGATCGTGCGTTGTCGCAAAGACTGGCGCACGGCGACCGTAGTTTTTATCGCGCCGGATAAGATTACGCTCTCGGTGGCAGCGCCTTCTGGGCGCACCTATCGCCTGCGCCGCCCGCCGGATGCTCCGCTCACTTTTGAAGGAGCGATTCCCCTTCTCGGCGAAGGCCCATGGCGCGCGGCGCTTGCTCTCTACGACAAACGCTGGTGACAAATTATTTTGAGGCCGCAGGTTACGGCTTCTGCTTTTGCCTCAGGACTTCGGCTTTGGCGCAGGCTTCCTTGTCATCACGCGCGCACTCGCGGTTGCACGCCTGAAAGTCATCTTTCTCAACGCACGCCTTCTTATCCGCGCTGGTGCAGCCGGTCAGACCAAAGACGCTTAAGCAAAGCGCTGCTCCGAATGTAAAATTGCGAATTTTCCTACCCTGTTGCGACATTCTTATGTCCCTCGTCAACTAAGTTTGTTAAAGCTTAAGATTCGTTAGAGCTTGAGGCCGGTAACACGTAGCCTTCGGTGGAACTCGTTTGCAGGGCGGCATCTTAACATTTCCCGGCTTCGCCTGATAGAGAAATCGGGTTATCATGTTGGTTTGCCATACTTGATGTGAGCCGGACTGTAAGGGTCTGCAATTGTTTTTATCATGACACACGAAGCCATCGAAGTGCGCGGGGCGCGCGTCAATAACCTGAAAAATATCTCGTTTTCGATTCCCGTCGGGCAGATGACGGTCGTGACGGGCGTCAGCGGCTCGGGCAAATCGTCTCTGGCCTTTGATACGATCTATGCCGAAGGCCAGCGTCGTTATGTCGAATCGCTGTCGGCCTACGCGCGGCAGTTTTTGGAAAGAATGGACAAGCCGGACGTGGACGAGGTGCGAGGCATCGCTCCGGCCATCGCTATCCGGCAAAAGAACTCTACGCGCAACCCGCGCTCGACCGTCGGGACACAGACGGAAGTTCACGATTACCTGCGCCTGCTCTATGCGCGCGTCGGGACGACCTTTTGCCGCGTTTGCGGGCGCGAGGTGCATCGCGATTCGCCCGAATCCGCCGCCGAAGAGACGCTTCAACACTTAGCCGAAGGGACGCGCTTTTACGTTCTCTTTCCCGCCGCCGCCGGACTGGAACAGACGAGTCAAAACGGAGACGGTGCACCGGCGACAAAGAAGAAAACAAAAAGCCGTGCGGGCGCAGTAGCCGTGCAGCCGCGCACGGCGTCCGTCACGGCGCATGTGATGAGCCTGATGCAGCGCGGCTTTACGCGGCTCTACGATGCTGAGAAGCGCGAGACGATTGACTTGCGCACGCCGGATGATTACACGCGTGCAGACTTTGAAAATGTTTTCGTGTTGATTGATCGCCTCGCGGCGCGCTCCGACGTGCGCGAGCGGCTGGTGGATTCGCTCGAAACCTGTTTTCAAGAGGGGCATGGCACGGCGATTATCGAAACTGCCGAGACGGAAGCCAAACGCCTGAGCTTCTCAGAACGCTTCGAGTGCAAGTACGACGGCACGATCTACGCGCAGCCAGAGCCGCGCCTCTTCAGCTTTAACAACCCATACGGCGCGTGCCCCGCGTGTCAGGGTTTTGGAAATATCATTGGCCTTGATCTCGATCTGGTGATTCCCAATCCAGCCTTGTCTTTGGACGAAGGCGCGGTGGAGCCGTGGACGAAGCCGCAGTTTGAATGGGCTAGAACAGAGCTGCGTCGCTTCTGCAAATCCGAAGGCATCAATATGGACACGGCCTTCAGCGACCTCCCGCGCGCGGAGCAGAGCGCGATTGTCGAAGGCAAGGGCAAGTGGGGCGGCGTGCGCGGATTCTTCGCTTGGCTGGAAACAAAAAAGTATAAGCTGCATGTTCGCGTCTTTCTTTCAAAATATCGCGGCTACACGCTCTGCCCGGAGTGCAACGGCGGCAGGCTCAGGCAGGAAGCGCGCGACGTGAGAGTCGGCGGAAAGACTTTGCCTGAAGTTTGCGCGCTCTCGATCAAAGAAGCTTCTCTCTTTTTCGACGCGCTACAGCTCTCTACGGAACAAGCCGCCATCGCAGACCGCGTCCTGCACGAGATTCGTCGTCGCCTGATTTTTCTGCTTGACGTAGGGCTTGATTACCTGACGCTTGACCGTTTGGCCTCGACGCTTTCGGGCGGCGAAGCGCAGCGCATACAGCTCGCGACCAACTTAGGCTCATCCCTCGTCGGCGCGCTTTACGTTTTGGACGAGCCTT
>JACMLC010000325.1 GCA_014379795.1 Pyrinomonadaceae bacterium | reverse complement strand
CGTTATGCAGATGATTGATGCTGCTGATTCTGTCATCGTCTTCTTAACAAATCGCGCTACCTCTCAGGTAAAAAAAGAACTCACATATGCCATAAGCCTTAATAAACCAGTCATTCCCATTGTGGAAAAGGGAACTTCGACAAAACTTATCGGGACGCTTTTGCAAAGCTCAAAGACTAAAGTTTTCTACCTTGATCCGGCAAGCCCGTGGAAGATGGAAAACGAACTCAAAGTTTTTCTCCAAAAAGAACAATTCGATAAAGATACTCGGAATGCTATCTTCGCACTTGCAGGAACATTTGTCGGCCTGCTTTTATTGCAGAAGCTATCCGAGAGCTGATGCCTCGATCTCGATTCCAAAAATCTTTCGCCGTTATTGATGCTTCGTGCCTGATTTGTCTCTTGCATCTTAAAGATTTACTGCCACAGCCTGATTTTCTTCAAGCCCTCTCTCTTCGTTATCAAACAGTGTACATCCCGCGATACGTTCAGGAAGAAGTGCGCCGTAAAGGGCGCATCCGACATCGTTTGCTTGATGTCATTCAGCGTTACCCAATCCTCGAAATATGTAATGTTGAAAGTGAGTACGATGCCCAACTCTTATATGACCACCATCGAAATCCGCGTGCGCCGATTGATAGGGGTGAAGCAGAAGTAATTACGCAAGCCCGTGAACGGAGGGTGTTTGAAGTTTTAATTGATGATCGAAAGGCAAGGGCAACGGCAGAAGAGCTTAACTTGATTGTCAAAGGAACTGCGAAACTGCTTGTTGAGTTTGAGACTATCGGCATTATCGAGAAAGCAAAACCTCTAATCGAGATGCTTCGTAAAGCGGGTAAACTCCGGCTATCAGAGAAATTATTCAAGGAAATCCTCAAACAAGCTGGGGAAGAATAGGTACGGAGATAGAAATGACTGTTCCATTCTATATTTTGGAACTCCGCGTTAAAATCTGCGTGCAAGGCTGGAAAACCTACTCTCTTTTCCGGAGGATTCTGTCATGAGATTGAGAAACCTGATTCTTTCAGCATTCGCTCTTGTTTTAGTTTTATCCGGCGCTACGCTGGCACAGCAAACGCCCGCTCCGCCTGCCGCGCCCGATGCGCCCGACGCGCCGATGGAATTTAATATGTTCTTTGGCGGCGGAAGTTTTCTGGGCGTTCATACCGAAGAAATCACGCGCGAGAACATGGGACGCTTTAATTTGCGCGAGCCGCGCGGCGTCGCCATCTCGAAAGTGGTCGAAGGCAGCCCTGCGGAGAAAGCAGGGTTGAGAAAAGACGATGTGGTCTTGCGCTTTAACGGCGAAGAAGTGACGAGCGTTCGCAAGCTGACGCGCTTGATTGGCGAAGTCGCGCCGGATCATGCAGCTCGCCTGACCATCAGCCGCAGCGGTTCCGAGCAAGAGCTTTCCGTCACGCTCGGGCAGCGCAAGGATTACCACACGCGCTCTTTCGGTGTTCCGCTCGACGACGAAGGCCGCAAGCGGCTTGAAGAATTGTACGGCGCAACCCCCGGCGCACCCGGCGCATTCAGGTTCGCGCTCAGCGGGGGTCGCCGCATCGGCGTCAGCACGACAATGCTGACCAAACAGCTCGCGGATTATTTCAATGTTCCGGGCGGTCAGGGCGTGCTCTTAACCAACGTCAAGGAAGGCAGCCCTGCGGCCAAAGCGGGACTCAAGGCCGGTGATGTGATAACGGAAGTTGACGGCGAGCGGATTGAGGATGCGGGCGATCTTTCGCGCGCCATCAATCGCAAGACGGAAGGCGACATCACGCTCAGCATCACTCGCGACAAATCGCAGCGCACCATCCGCGTGACGCCCGAAAAGGCAGAAGGCTCGCCACTGTTCGCCCCTGAGATGAAGATTGAAACCGCGCCGCGCATGGGACAACTCAGCGTGCCTATGATTCGCGCCCTGCCGAAGATTAACAAGAGCACCATGCAGCTTATCCAAGCCGCGCCGCGCATCAGAGCTTTAATCGGAACTCAGCCACTCTAAAGAAGGCAAAAGTAAAAAGGTAAAAGGCAAAAGTGAAGAAGGCATTCAAGCCCTCTTTGCTTTTGCCTTTTTACTTTTACCTTTTACCTTTTGCCTTTTTACTTTTGCTGTCCGAGCCGTGTTTTTCCTTTGACGGCTTCATCGTATGCGCCGCCGGTGACGGGGCCGAGCTTGATGGCTGCCTCGAATGCCTGTAGGGCTTCGCGCGGCTGGTCAAAGAATTCAAAGATGCGTCCCATCGCGGCATAGGCGCGCGAGACGAGCGCAGGCTCCGTCTCAGGCGATGAAGCGTTGATGGCGTTGCGATAGTGCGTGAGCGCGCGACCGAGACGCTCGCCCTGCACCGCTTCGTCCGTCGCGTCTTCCGCCGAAAGGGACGCGGCCTGCCCGAGAGCGAGAAAGATTTTAGGCTCGCCCTGATATTCTTTCATCATCTCGCGCAGGCGCACTTCCGCTTCCGAATAATTCTTCACGCGCAGCAGATCGTCCACCGCCGTCAAACTTTTAATCAGAGCCGCGCGGCGCGCCGCTTCGGGCGTCTCTGCCTCGTCCGTATTGGCCGCCAGTTGCGCCTGCCTGAGTTTGCGCGCCTCTAAGGCACGCTTGCGCGCGTCTGCGTTTTCGGTGAGCCTGCCCCCTTCGCGGATCGGGTCGAAAGTGGCGAGCATGTCCGCAAAAAAGTTTGTCAGGTCAAAGCCGGAGGCTTGAATGTCTTTGAGCTGCTCTGCGAAATAAAAAGCGAGCACCGCGCCGCGCTCATAGCTTTCGGCGAGCCGCGCTAAGGCTTCGTCTGTGATGGCGGCGCGCTGCTCCTGCATCTCTTTGGTGATGCTTTCGCGCGCGGCTGTGTCCTGCGCCGCAGCAATCCGGCGGCGAGCTTCGCGCGCGCGCGCGTCGAGCTGCACGGTCTGGTCCATACTCACTTCCGTGGCGGCGATAAGCGAGCGCGCGACGGCGATAAAGACATCGGGCGAGACTTCGCCACCGGCAGCCGTCCGCTCGTCCAGCAGAGTTTTAAGCTGGACGCGGCGCGCGGCGATGTCTTTGTTGTAGCGCAGGATGATGGGGTCTATCACATACTGCACGTAAGCGCGGCGCAGCTCTGACGAAGCAGGGTTGGTGTCAAACGGCACGATCACATAATAATCGTCGGCGATGATGCGAAAGTTGATCGTGCCGGGCACGGCCAGCAAATCCGGCACGATAAAGAAGCGGCGCTCGCGCTCTCTGAACGTGGGTCTCTGCGACGTATTCTTCTTCTTGTCGCCCTTGACGTTGGTGTTGTTGACGGGCACTTGGTCAATCACGGTCGTCATGGGTCTGGTGTGCAGGTACGAGAAAACGCTGCGCACCAT
>JACMLC010000324.1 GCA_014379795.1 Pyrinomonadaceae bacterium | reverse complement strand
CATACGGTCTGCGACCGTCATGCGCTCCGCCATCACTTCGTTCGCGTTACGCGAGACGCGCTGGCGCAGCAGTTCGTTATTGTGACGCAAACGCTCCGTAATCGCGTTCATCATCGCAAGGGACACATCCGGATTGCGCCGCACGAAAGTAAGAAAGTCGGCGCGGTCGAGAATCGCCAGGCGTGCATCCTGAATCACCGTCGCGTCAGCCGAGCGCGGCTGGCCGTCAAGGATTGCCATCTCGCCGAAAAAATCTCCGCCCGCAAGCTCGACCAACGTGACTTCCTGTCCCGTCGAATCTTCGATATGAATACGCACGCGCCCGCTCTCGATCAAGTACATCGCGTCGCCCTTATCGCCAAGGTGAAACAACTCCGTGCCCGCGCGAAAATCCTTGACCGTCAACAACTCGCGCAGCTCGCGCACCGCTTCGTTTTCCAATGAAGCGAACAGCGGCACGGAACGCAATTCTTCAAGCGTTATGACCTGCGTTACATTCGTAGTCATTAAGAACCTCACGAAAACAGGACACAGGACACAGGACTCAGGATTCAGAAGAAAGAAAGGCAGTTGCTTTTCATTCTGAGCCCTGAGTCCTGTGTCCTGTGTCCTGCTCTATTATTTTTCCATCCTTCATCATCACTATCCGGTCGGCGAATTGCGAGGCCAGCTCGCGGTCGTGCGTGACCATCAGGATAGTCAGGCCGTCGCTTTCAACCATCTGTCGCAGAAGCGTGAGCAACTCTTCTGCGCGCGTCGAATCCAGATTGCCCGTCGGCTCGTCCGCGAGCAGGACGCGCGGGCGGTTGGCGAGCGCGCGGGCGATGGCGACGCGCTGTTGCTCGCCGCAGGAAAGCTCGGATGGCCTGTGCGTCAAGCGTTCTTTGAGGCCGACGCGCTCAAGCAATTCTTCCGCGCGTTCGTCCCGCTGCTTGCCGCGCATGCCGCCGAAGGCGAGCGCGAGGCTCACGTTCTCAGCCGCAGTCATCGCCGGGATCAAATTAAAATTCTGAAAAATCATCCCGACCGAACGGCGACGATACCGCGCCATCTCTTTTTTAGAAAACGGCGTCAGCGATTTGCTGTCAAACAAAACTTCCCCGCTCGTCGGCTGGTCTAGGCCGCCGAGCATGTTCAGCAGCGTTGACTTGCCGGAGCCGGACGTGCCCTGTATCCCGACGAACTCTCCGGCGGCGACGGCCAGCGACACGCGATCCAGCGCAGCCACTTCCGTGCTGCCCATCCGGTAGATTTTTGAAATCTCTTTCGTTTCCAGCAATGACATAAGAACAGTGACAAGTGGCAGGTGACAAGTGACAAGCAGGAGTAGTTTTCAGTTGTCAGTTTTCAGTAAGAAATATTTTGCGCTTTTTCTGCAAACTGAAAACTGAAAACTGATTTATCACTCATTACTCATCACTGGTGTTATTCGCCAGAGCATAAAACGTTCTTCATCGAATCCTTTGAGCGTCATCTCGAACGGCTCGGCGGCGAGATGATTGACGGGTTCTTCCAGCAGCTCTGCTACTTCCGGGTCTGCATAGACGGTTGGAGAAATAATTACGTCGCCGCCGGTCGAGAGACCTTCGAGGCGCGCGGCCATGTTGACTGTGCCGCCGAAATAATCGAGCCGGTCGTTCAGCGTGACGGCGATGCAAGGCCCCGCGTGAATTCCGACTTTGAGCATCAATGGAAGGGAGCCGTCAGGCGGCGCGGCTAAGATTTTTTGGGCTTTCAGGATGGCGCGCAAGGCTGCCGCCGGACGCCTGAAGACAGCCATCACAGCATCGCCGATGGTTTTGACCAGCGCGCCGTCTTCCTCTTTGATAATTTCCCGCAACACGTCAAAGTGGCTCATCACGCGACCAAACGCAGGCGCGTCTCCGATCTCACGATAAAGCTGCGTCGAACCGCGCAAGTCCGTAAAGAGCATCGTCAATGTGCCGACGGAAATCTGCTCGCCTGGCCTCAGAGCCTCGTTCGAGAAAAGGTCGCGGAAGACCTGAAGCGCAGTCACCTCTGCGGCGGTCGCGGACTGGTCGCTCCAAGCCATCCGTTCAAGAATAAAAAGCTGTTCGTTATCCGTAGAATTTTTTAAATCCAGCGAGGGCATCAGAGAGAGCTTTAATTCTTCATTCGTCCAACCGCTCGT
>JACMLC010000323.1 GCA_014379795.1 Pyrinomonadaceae bacterium | reverse complement strand
GATTTGCGATTTTAGATTTGCGATTTGCGATTGAAGAATCATTTATGCTCTTCCGTCCTGATTCAATCGCAAATCGGCAATCGCAAATCTAAAATCTGACCGGAGGTGCATTATGTCAGTTGACAAAGACCTCGTGTCGGTACAGCAGGCGCGTGACCTTGTCGAAGCGGCGCATCGCGCGCAGGTCGAACTGGCTCGTTTCGACCAAAATAAGATTGACCGGATTTGCGCGGCGATGGCGCAGGCCGCTTTGCGCGAAGCGGCGCGCCTCGGCGCGATGGCGGTCGAAGAGACAGGCTTTGGCGTCCCGGATGACAAACGAGAGAAGAATCGCTTTGCGTCCGAAGACGTGTGGAACTTTTTTAAGGGCTTGCGCACTGTCGGCGTCATAGCCGAGACCAAAGACGTGGTCGAGATCGCCAGCCCGCGCGGTGTCGTCGCGGGCATCATTCCTTCGACCAATCCAACCTCGACGGCTATCTTCAAATGCCTGATTTCCATCAAGTCGCGTAATGCCATCGTCCTCTCGCCGCATCCTTCCGCCGCGCGCTGCATCAACGAAACTGTCAGGATCGTGCGCGAGGCTGCCGTCAAAGAAGGCTTGCCCGCGGACGCCATCGGCTGCATGTCAACGGCGACGATTGAAGGCACTGAAGCCTTGATGAAGCACAAGCAGACCGCAGTGATTTTAGCGACGGGCGGCATCGGCCTTGTGCGCGCGGCTTATTCATCAGGCAAGCCAGCCTTCGGCGTCGGGCCGGGAAACGTGCCCGTCTTCATCGAAAAATCTGCGGACGTGCCAAAGGCCGTGCAGGACATATTGACCGGCACTTGCTTTGACAACGGCACGATCTGCGCTTCGGAGCAGGCAGTCGTCGTGGACGCTCCGCTCGAAAAAGCCGTGCGCGAGCAGTTCCGCTTGCAAGGCGGGCATTTCCTGAACGCCTCCGAAGCAGACCAACTCGCAAAAGTTGTCGTCACTTCTCAGCGTTCATTGAATCCGGCCATCGTCGGCAAGTCTGTCGAAGTAATTGCGAAGATGGCTGGCCTCAGCGTTCCGCAAGGGACGCGCTGCATCATCGCGGATGTCGGCGGCGTCGGGCGCGATTTTCCGCTCTCGATGGAAAAGCTGTCGCCGCTTCTCGCCTTTTATGTCGAAGACGGATTGGAGCGGGGCGCGGCGCGCTGCTTTGAAATTTTAAGCTATGGCGGCATGGGTCACACTGCGGGCGTGCATACGCGCTCGCGTGAGTCTGCCATCGCCTATGGCAGAGAGATGCCGGCCTCGCGCGTCACGGTCAACACGCCGACAACGCACGGCGCGATTGGATTCTCGACCGGCTTGCCTCCGTCAATGACGTTGGGCTGCGGCTCGTGGGGTGGCAACGTGACTTCGGACAATGTCTCGCCGCTGCATTTGATGGACATCAAGCGCGTGGCTTTTGAGACCCGCGCGGTCAAGAGCGCGCGTCCCGCTGTGCAGCAACCGACCGAGATGGCGCAGCAGCCCGCTGCCGCGTCCGCTCCGGCTTCATCCCCACGCATCAAGCGCGAAGAGATCGCAGCCATCGTTGACCGCTTTCTGGCCGGACGCCGCGAAGATCAGCCCGCGCAAACGCATGCGTCGCTGCACGCGACCTCGTCGCCGGAGCCGCGTCAACCTGTGATTGATGTCGAAGCGGGCAGCATGTACGACGCCTCGCAGTCCGCGCCGCAGGCCGCAGCCGCGCCAACCGCGCAAAGCGACAACGGCGGCAACGGCCATGCCGCTTCCGCTGCACCGGCACAAACTGCGCCGCCCGCAGCCCCGTCGCAGGCTGCACCGGCAACCAACGGCAACAATCGCAAACCTGTAGATTTCGTCAGCGAAGACGACGTGCGCCGCGCCATCCGGAAAGGCGAAAAGATTTACATCAACGCGCGTACCATCATCACGCCCGCCGCACGTGACATGGGCGAGCCGGCGGAAATATTCGGAAAGGTTTAGAGAGTTCATAGAGTTTGGAGGGTTTATAGAGTTCAGAGGGCAAAAGCATATCTTCTTACTCTCCGAATTCTCCGAACTCCCCAAACTCTATGAACTCTCAGAACTCTCTAAACTTATGTTCTTGGGAAAAGTCGTCGGCACTGTCTGGTCTACGAAAAAGACGCCCGATCTGGAGGGCGTCCGTTTTTTGATTATTCATCCGTACGATCTGGACAAAGAGCCGACTAAAAATATCGTGGTCGTGGCAGACCGCTTGGGCGCGGGCATCGGCGAGATTGTGATGTGCGCTTACGGCAAGGCCGCGCGCACGGCCATCGGCAATCAGGACATGGCAATCGAAGCGGCGGTCGTCGCCATCGTTGACCGCATGGATTTGCAGGATACCGAATCGGATGAAGCGCGCGATGCGGCGCGCGAGCTTAATGGAAGGTAAAAGTAAAAAGGTAAAAGGTAAAAGTGAAGATAAAATTTCCCTGTCTTAACTTTTGCCTTTTTACTTTTACCTTTTTACTTCTTTAGCAATGGCGAATGAAGAGCTGATATATCGAATCACGCGGGCGGTGTACGGGCGGCTCGGGGCGGGCGCGGATGAGCAGACGGTCGAGCAGCTTGTGACTGACATCTACCGCGCGATTGAGCCTGTGGTGGAGGCCAACGGCAGCGGCGTCTCAGGCGGCGAGGCTGTGCGTGCGGGAGCAAGCTTCTCTGACAGCAAAGAATCGCGTGACCGCGAATCCCAGAGCCGCCTTATCGTGTCTGTCTTTGGCGTGGATCATCCGGGCATCGTCGCGGGCGTCGCGCAGGTCTTAGCCGAAGCCGGTTGCAGCATCATTGACATCAATCAAACCGTCGTGCAGGGAAAATTTGCGATGGTCATCATCGCGGATATGTCGCGGGCGCGCGAATCCGCCACCGCGCTCAAGGAACGTTTTCGGAAAGAGGGCGAGCGTCTGGGCGTCCGCATCTACGCCCAGCGCGAAGACCTCTTTAACGCCATGCATCGAATTTAAGAGCAGTGATAAGTGACGAGTGATAAGTTATAAGAAAAAGCTTTTGTCTTAACTTATCACTCATCACTTATCACTTATCACTTTGTTTATGTCTGAACCGGAAATCTCACATCGCTGCCCGGCGTGCGGAGCGTCCTTTCGCACACGTGCGCAGTTCTGCCCGCAGTGCGGCAAGCCGCTGAAGAAAGCTGCGCCGGAGAGCGCAAGCGTTGAAGCTCAGGCCGAACAGCCGTCGCACCGCAGAAAATCGGATCAGGATTTGAAAACGACTCCGCTTCCATCCGTCTCAAGCATTGTGTCTCCTTCGCCAGCCGCGCCACCGGCGGCGCAGAGCCAGACTCCAGAGTTGCCGGACGGCAATCACGCGCCTCCCGTGCCAGCAGCCATCCCGGCGACGGATGAGAGGCATGCTAAAAAACATCGCGTCAGAGAAGCGGCGCGCGGGATGGTCAAAGAAAATGTGCGCCCGCGCGTCGAAAAGCTGCGGCAGGCGTCAAACGTCGTCATTGAAGAAGCGGCGATTGATCCGAGCCTGCGCTTTGTCTTGATCGCTGTTCTCATCTTCATCATTTTCATCGTGCTGCTCTTGCTCAGCTTTATCAAATAAGTCCCAAGTCTCAAGTCCCAAGTCCCAAGTGTTTAACCTGCGGACTTGGGACTTGAGACATGGGACTTGGGACTTTTATGGAATATACCCAAGCGGAAATTATCCAAACCCTGCGTATGACGGAGATGGAGCATCTGGACATACGCACTGTGACGCTCGGTCTTTCCTTGCGCGATTGCGCGACGGATTCTTTGGAGCGGACGGCGGAGAAAGCGCGCGCGAAGATCGAGAGCGTGGCCGCGCGCCTCGTCAGCACGGTTGATGAG
>JACMLC010000322.1 GCA_014379795.1 Pyrinomonadaceae bacterium | reverse complement strand
CCGTTTGAGATGCGTATAAAGAGCGTTCGGCGTTTGCCCTTTGCGATGCTTGATGCACACGATCTGCGATTTTTCTCCGGCGCGGCGCGAGCTGACGATCTCGTAATCGCGCCCTGCCAGACGTTCGCATAGATAGTCTGTCAATTCTTCAAGATGCGCCGCGATGCGACCGATGCCCGTTTCGGTCAAAAGACGCAGGCCGGCATCGAGTCCATGAATCAAAGCGGTCGCCGCAGTGCCCGTCTCCCATGCGAGCGCGCCGCCTTTCCACTCCTGCTCAAAATTTCCATAGTCTTGCGGGTCAGTCACGCTCACCCAACCGACGAGCGTCGGCTCTATGCGCTCACGCGCGCGCTTTGACAGATACAAAACCCCAACGCCCTCCGGCGTCAGCAGCCATTTATGGCACGCGCCCGCCGCAACATCGACCAACTCCGCCTCGACATCCGTCTGCACGACGCCCATAGCCTGTATGGCATCCACGACGAGCAGAGCGTCACGCGCACGCGCCGCGCGCCCAAGGCGCTCAAGGTCTGCGCGAAAGCCTGAGCCGTACTGCACCTGACTGACGGCAACGACGCGCGTTCTGTCGTCGATCAGGCTGATCATTTCTTCAAGGTCTATGCGCCCGTCGCGCTCTTCGCACATGCGAATTTCTACGCCGTAAGCTTTTTTCAAGCGAAGCCATGGATAGATGTTCGACGGAAACTCTTTACGAAAAGTGACGATGTTATCGCCCTCGCGCCATTTGAGGCCGTTCGCCACGGTTGATAATCCGTCGGACGTGTTGCGCATGAAGGCAATCTGCTCAGGCCGCGCGCCGATCATTTCCGCCGCAAGTCTTCGCGCACGCTCCTTGACCGCAATCCAACTGCGATAGTGAAGCGAGCCATGCTCGACTACATTTTTTAATTGTGCTGTGACAGCCTCCACGACCGGAGTCGGCGGAGGCGAGACCGCCGCGTGGTTCAGATAAACAGCTTCCCTCGTAATCGGAAACAGTGCGCGCAAGTTATCGTTCATAAAAATCAAGGCTCTCGACTAATCAAAGTTATGCGATTATAACTTTTCTCTTTTGAGCCTGACTATCGAAAGCGAGATTTTGTTAAAATCCGGTTATGGCACCACTCGAAAAACTGCTGGCTCAAACGCTCTCAGAACTCAGGAAACATTTTTTAGATGAGCAGGCAGCCGTTCCGAAAGGTTTGTTGGAAGCTTTAGAGAGCGACTCGCGGCGCGGCGCAAGAGTTTTGGCGAAAAGCATCCGCGCGCGGCTCAGGAAAAGTCGCGCCGAAGGCCAGAGACTTCGCAAGCTCTTGCAGTACGAGACGGAACTGTGGGAACAGGGTTTTAAACTTATCGCCGGAGTGGACGAGGCCGGGATGGCTCCCCTCGCTGGCCCTGTCGTCGCAGGCGCGGTGATTCTGCCGCTAAAATATAAGCTGCGCGGGCTGGACGATTCCAAAAAAATTCTCGACCAAGCGAAGCGCGAAGAGATGGCTGTGCAAATCAAAAGTGATGCGCTGTGCTGGGCGACAGGTCGCGCAGAAGTAGAAGAGATTGACGAATTGAATATTTATCACGCGGGACTTTTGGCGATGCGGCGCGCAGTCGAAGGCTTACAGATCAAGCCCGATTTCGTTCTCGTTGATGCGCGTAAAATTCCGCAGTGCCCCGCTCCGCAGCGCGGCATCATACGCGGCGACACGCTCTCCGCCAGCATCGCCGCCGCTTCGATCATCGCTAAGACGACGCGCGATGCCCACATGCGAGAGCTTGACGGGCAATATCCGGGCTACGGGCTGGCATCGCACAAAGGCTATGGCACGCCCGCGCATCTTCGCGCTCTGAATACGCTCGGCGTGCTTCCGATACATCGCCGCAGCTTTGCCCCTGTCCGCCAACTGCTCTGCTTAGAGCCTGTGCAAACGAAACTTTTTAATGAAGCGGATGAGAAGGAAGCTATCAGGGATGTTGAATGTGTTGAAGAGAAGCCTTATCGCAAAGACTAGAGAGTGAGCGCGGAGATTTAAAATTCATTCGCTCAGCCCAACTCGCCGCAGTAAATCTGAGTAACGCGCATCCTTTCGCAGAGAATCAAGGGCAGGGTCAATTTTCATCGAAACCAGATCGGCTTGCCGCATCTTGTAAGATTTTTCCAGCCATGCAAAAGCCTTTTCGTGATCGCCGGTTGCGGCATACAGGCAGCTTACCCAGAATGGATTTTGGCTTACGCCGTCTGATTCCACAAAGGCTTCAACGATTTTTCGCGCTTCATCGCTGCGCCCGGCAGCAGCCAAAATTAAGACGCGAGTGGTGTCTTCTGCCGTAAGGTTTTCCAATGCGGCAAAGGCTTTATCGAATTCGCCCTTTTGCGCGTAAGCCTTT